>CALVTD010000006.1 GCA_944359935.1 uncultured Clostridia bacterium
TGGGTAATTAAGATAAATTGAGTTGTGGAAGAAAGTTTTTTAAGATATTTATCCACAATTTCAACGTTGGAGTCGTCAAGAGCGGCTTCCACCTCGTCGAACAGGCAGAATGGCAAAGGCTTGATGCGCAAGATTGCAAAAATAAGCGCCATAGCCGTCAATGACTTTTCTCCGCCTGAGTAAAGCGACATATTTTGGATTTTCTTTCCAGGAGGTTGAACAAAAATTTCCACCCCGCTTTCAAGAGGGTTTTCTGGGTCAACAAGTTCAAGTTTGGCATTTCCGCCACCAAACAATTCCCTGAATGTGATTTTGAAACTTTCATTGATTTTGTCAAGTTCGCTGGTGAATTTTTCAACCATGATTGAAGAGAGGTCTTTGATAATCTTCGTCAAATCCTCTTCCGCCTTTTTAAGGTCGTCTGCCTGCGAAGAAAGTGTGTTGTATCTTTCAAGAAGCGCCGAGCAATCTTCAATAGCGTTTACATTGATTGGGCCAAGAGCGTTGATTGCTTTTTTAATTCTTGCAATCTCTGGCATAGCATACTTGATGTCAAAATCAGGTCTGCGCATTTCAAGGCAGTCGTTGTATGCAAGTGAATACTCCTCATAAATTCGCTCTTGCATGGTTTCAATGTCGGTGTCGATTTTGGAGAGGTTCATCTCCTCTCTAAATTTCTTGTCATTCACCGCACTGATTTGCTCCATAAGCGAGGTTTTTTGTGCGTCAAGGTTTCTAATATCCACCGACAAACTCAATTTTTCGTCTTCGGTTTGTTTTTGCCTTTGAGTGAGTGCTTGAAGTTTAAGTTTTGCTTCACTGGTTGGCGCTGCCTGCAATTTTTGCTTAATCATTTGCTCTGCATTTTCGATAAATTCTTGGTTATCTTTAATATGCTGGCCAATCAAATGCAGGTTTTCGTTCTGTGCGCCAATCTCATTTTCAAGCCTTAAAATTTCAGTTTTAACAGACGCAATGTTCGCCTTGGTTGAAGCAATCTCCACCCTAACAGCAGTAAGGTTTGCGCTGATTTGTTCACGCTGCTGCCTTAAATTTGCTGAAAGCGCGCGCCTTTCCTCCATAACCGCATTGGCGTCTGTTTCGTTGCCGCTGAGTGCACTTTGAAGGCGTGAAGATTTTTCAAATTCACTGCTTACAACATTGAGGTTGTTTTCAACCGTTTGTTTTTCCATTTCAAGCACATTGATGTCGTCATCAATCTCTGCAAGTGCTTGCTTTTGTGCCTCAATTTTGGTTTTAAGTGTTGAAAGTTCAATGCTTAAAGCAGACAAAGCCGAGGAAGTTGCGTCAAACTTATCTCTTTCAAGTTTAAATTCTTCCTCCAAAAGTTTCTTTTGAGTTTCTGCGCTTTTGAGGAAAGATGAAAGTTCGCCTATCTGCTTTTTAAGGGTTTCGATTTCTCTTTCCCTGCTCATAATGCCAACGGCTTCGCTTTTTCTGCTTCCGCCTGTGATTGAGCCCTGAGGATTGATTACATCACCGTCAAGCGAAACAATCTTAAATGCATAGCCGGTTTTTTTGGAAATTTCGATGGCGTCTATCAGCCTTTCAACAATAACCGTTCCGCCAAGCAAGCCTGAAACAACATTGTCAATTTTTTTATCAAATGAAATAAGTTCGCTTGCAATGCCAATAAAGCCTCTTTCGCCTTTAATTCTGCCCACATCAACGCTTCTTCTTTTCATAGAAGAAATTGGCAAGAATGTGGCTCTGCCAAAGTTGTTTGTCTTTAAAAATTCAACCAACTGTTTTGCGCCGTTTTCATCATATGTAACAATGTTTTGAACCGAAGAGCCCAGCGCCACTTCAATGGCGGTTTCATATCTTTCAGGCACTTTTATAAGCGATGCAACAACGCCCACAATGTTTTTTGAAAGAGCGGCGTTTTGCGTTGCAAGTTTAAGCAGTTTTTTAACGGCATAGTTATAGCCTTCAAACTCTGCCTGCATTTCGGTTAAAAGTTTAAGCCTGTTTTCATAAACTTTAAGTTCTGTGGTTTTGTTTTGTTTATCGCCTTCAAAATCTTGCAGTTTTCTTTGCAGTAAACTAACTTTGCCAGCAAGTTCGCTTCTGTCGTTTTCAAGCGCAGTTGCTTTGCCCTGTTTTGCAGAAATATCTGCCTCTAAAAGAGAGATGTTTTTTTCAAGTTCTTGCTTTTTTGCCACCTCTTCATCATACTGCTTGGAAAGATTTTCTAAACTTGAAGAAAGCAAACCTTTTTCTGCCGACAGTTTTGAAATTGAACTTTTAACATCTGCAAGAGAACCCAATGTTTGAATAAACTCTTTTTGCGATTGGCCTGCTTCAATTTCAGTGATTTCCAGTTGTTTTGCAGCATTGTTGTAACTTTGTGAAAGTTCGTCAAAACTCTTTTCCAAAGCCGAAAGTTTTTCTTCCAAACTCTGCAAATCCAAGGTTTTATTCTCGCGCTGAGCAGTGGCTGCTTCCAGCACTTTTTGTGCATTTGTGGCATCAAGGTTAAGCCTGTCATTTTCTTTTTGGGTGTATAAAATACGTTCCCTCGCCACCTTGGTTTCGCCTTCCTGCTTTTCCAAACTTACGGTAAGTGACAAAATTTCGGCGTTAATCTGTGACAAGGTTTTGTCAAAATTGGAGAGTTTATCCATCGCCTCGTCGTATGCATCGGTGGCTTTTTTAAGTTCGCCATCTCTAAGCGCAAGTTCCTCGCTGATTGCGCTAAGTTTTTCACGAATTCTATCTTTAAACTCGTTTGCGTTTTCAAATTGATAGATGTAGGCATTGACCTCCAAATCTTTAAGTTGCGCCTTATAGTCAAGGTATTTTTTAGCGTTTTCAGCCTGCTTTTTAAGTGGGCCCATCTGCCTTTCAATCTCTTGAATGATGTCGCCAACCCTATCCAAATTTTGCCTTGCCTGTTCAAGTTTACGCTCGGCATCGGTTTTCTCTTTTTTATATTTTGCAATGCCTGCCGCGTCTTCAAACATGGCACGCCTGCTTTCAGGCTTGCTTTCCACAATTTCGGTAATCTTGCCCTGCCCAATAATTGAATAACCGCTTTTGCCAAGGCCGCTGTTATAAAGCAGATTGTTGATGTCTCTTAGCAAGCAGGTGTTGCGGTTGATTAAATACTCGCTCTCGCCTGAGCGGTAAAGTTTTCTTGTGATAATCAGTTCGTCATAGTCAAAATCAAAATAGCGAGTGGAGTTGTCAAAATGCAGCGACACCTCGCAGTATGAAAGGCTTTTTCTTTTTTCTGTTCCATTAAAAATTACATCCTGCATGCTGTCTGCACGAAGGTCTTTAACTTTCTGCTCACCAAGCACCCAACGAATTGCATCGGCAACATTGCTTTTGCCGCAGCCGTTTGGCCCAACTATGGCGGTGAAACCATCGCTAAAATCAATTACTGTTTTGTCGGCGAATGACTTAAAGCCCGCCATTTCAATCTTTTTTAAAATCATTGTTTTTCCCTTTGTTTAAATTTCATCTTTGAACAAAATTGCTATCGCTTTTTTTGCACAGTCTTGCTCGGCGGAGGTTTTGTCTAACCCCTCGCCAGTGGCAACCAAATCTTCATCCATGTAAAAATTTGATTTAAAGCCTGTTTCGGTTTTAAAAGTGTCATATTTCATTGCACATTTAAAGCCTGCCTGAACAAGTTCTTGAAGTTTGCTTTTATAGTTGGTGTCTTTAACCAAATTAAACTTGTCAAGTTCAAAATTTCTCTCGATAAATCTCTTAGCCTCGTCAAGAGAACTATCGAGATAAATTGCCGCAATAATCGCCTCAATAACATCCGCTTTCACCGCTTTTGGCAGGTTGCCATTCATGCTTTTGCCCTTGATTATTTCATTTGAAAGGTTAAGTTTATCAAACACCTGACACAAATAACTTTCGGCTACATAATGACTGCGCATAACAGTTAAAAACCCCTCGTCTTTATCGCTGTTTTTGAAAAGATAGTCGCCAACCAAAAAATCAAGTATGCTGTCTCCCAAAAACTCCAAGCGCTCGTAGTTATTCGGTGATTTAGAGGCGTGAGTAACCGCTCTTTTAAGCAGATTTTTATCCTTAAAATTCACCTGCAATTTTTCTTCAAGCGTTGTTTGCACTTGCCACCTCCAACGCCTGCTCAATTTTTTTAATCAGTTTGTTTTTATACAGCAATATTGCTTGGTCTATTGATGAAGAAATGTTGTTTCTGTTGGAAGAGCCGTGGTTTTTCATAACCAGTTTTTTACAGCCTAAGAACGGTGAGCCGCCGTGTTTGCCCAAAACATCCATTCTGCCTTTTAATTCCTTGAAAGTTTTACTCATAAAAAGCGCGCCAATTTTGCTTGAAAGGTGGCTTTTGATGGAATGTTTCAACAGCGAAAGAACCGCCAAAACAGCGCCTTCACTTGCCTTTAAAAGCACATTGCCTGCAAAGCCCTCGGCAACCATAACATCAACATTGCCCGACATATATTCCCTTGCCTCAACATTGCCGATAAAGTTTACAGGTGCATTTTTGATAAGTGGATAAGCCTCCTTGGTAAGTTCATTGCCTTTATGCTCCTCAGTTCCATTGCAAAGCAGGCCAACTCTTGGGTTTTCCACGCCGTAAAGGATTGAATAATAAGCGCTTCCCATCAACGCAAAATGTTGAAGATTGATTGGCTTGCAATCAACATTTGCGCCACTATCTATCAACAAAACATCTTTATTTGCAAGTTTGGTTGGCAGCACTGGTGCAAGCGCTGGACGCGAAATGCCTTTAATTCTGCCAATTTTCATGATTGCGCCGGTTAAAATTGCGCCAGTTGAACCAGCCGAAACCAGTGCAATAACATCCTCATCTTCTTTCAACAGGTTAAAAGCCTTAACCAAAGATGAATTTTCTTTCTTTCTTATCGCCTCAGTTGGCACATCATCGTTGGTGATGACATCAGGCGCGTGCACAATGGTTATTTTATCGCTGCCCCTGCCTGCCAAAACTTCTTTAATTTTATTTTCATCGCCACAAAGCACAAACTCAACATCTGGATGATTTTGTGCGCCAAGCAACACACCTTCTATAATCTCGCCCGGAGCATTATCTCCACCAAAAGCATCAACAGCAATTTTCATGTTAAACCTCGCGATATTATTTAAACACAAATAGTCTAACAAAATAAAAAAAATAAGTAAAGCAAATTTTACTTATTTTAAAAATCAAAATTTTTGACAATATTTTCAACATAAAACAACATATTGTGTGTGTTATGACATACAACCACAAACATATAGTATTATGTTTTACTTTTTCTTGTTTTTATCAACATCAATCACAGTTTGATTTTTGTAAGTTCCGCATTTTTTGCAAGCAGTGTGAGGTGCTTTTAATTCGTGGCATTGTGGGCATTCAACAAGTGTTGGAGCCGTAGCCTTAAAGTTTGCGGAATTTCTTGAATTTCTTCTTGCTTTTGAAACTTTACCCTTTGGAACAGCCATGATTTCCTCCTTAAAAATTAAACGTTCTTTTCAATTATATTTATATTGTCTTATTTTGTCAAGCAAATTTAACAATTTTAGTCTTTTAATTTAGCAATCTGTTTTGTGTCTCTTGCAATTAAAAGTTCTTCATTGGTTGGAATTCTGTAAACTTTGATTTTAGATTTTGGCGTTGAAAGTTCTTCAACAGTGCCTCTTGGAAGATGTCTGTTTTTCTCCACATCAAAATCTACCCCTGCATATGACAGGTTTTTGAGGATTTCCTCGCGCACTGCTTCATCATTTTCACCAACGCCAGCCGTAAACACAATGGCGTCCGCCCCACCAAGCACTGCAAGCATAGCGCCAATATGTTTTACGATGCGGTAGCAATACATGTCAAACGCAAGTTTAGCGCGTTTGTTGCCTTTTTGAATTGCTGCGCCAAGTTCTCTCATATCGCTTGAAACGCCAGATACGCCCAGCACTCCGCCCTCTTTGTTAAGATAGTTTACAATCTCGCCCGCAGTTTTATTTTTCTTTGCAGCCAAGAATGAAACCACAGTTGGGTCTATATCGCCAGACCTACTTCCCATCATAACGCCTTCAAGAGGTGTAAAGCCCATTGTGGTGTCAATGCTTTTGCCATCTTTAATTGCGGTTATGGATGAGCCGTTGCCGATGTGGCAAGAGATGATTTTAATATCCTTTGGGTTTTTGTTCAGCACGCGCGCTGTTTCACCCAAAATGTATCTGTGGCTTGTGCCATGGAAACCATATTTGCGGATATGATAATTTTGATAATCTTCATATTTTATTCCATACATAAACGCTTTTTCAGGCATGGTGGCATGAAATGCAGTGTCAAACACAACAACCTGTGGTGTGTTCGGCATAACCTTTCTGCATCCAACCATTCCTGCAATGTTTGCCTCTGCGTGAAGTGGTGAAATATCTTTGGTTTGTTTAAGGTTTTCAATCACTTCATCTGTAATCAGCACGCTTTCGCTATAAAGCCAGCCACCTTGCACACATCTGTGCCCTACTGCTGCAATTTCATCGAAGGAATTAACAACTTTAAGTTCGCTTTTGGAAAGCATATCCAAAACCACCTGCAATGCCTGCGTGTGGTCTTTCATAGGCAGGTGCTTTACGATTTCGCTGCCCTTTGCTTTATATTCAATAAATGGGTCGGCAAGACCAATCATTTGGCATGTGCCCTTTGCAATAACGCTTTCGTCTTTCATTTCAAAAAGTTGGAATTTAATGGAAGAACTTCCAGCATTGATAATCAGTATTTTCATTTTGTCTCCTTTGCTTGAAGCGCTGTGATCGTGCTTAAAATAATAATGTCCTGCACGCTGCACCCTCTTGAAAGGTCATTCACAGGCTTTTTTAGTCCCTGAACGATTGGGCCGATCGCGTTTACGCCGCCAAACATTTGAATGGCTTTGTAACAAATATTGCCCGAATTTAAATCTGGGAAAATCAAAATGTTTGCGTTGCCTTGAATTGGGCTGGACGGCACTTTAAGTTTTGCCACACTTGGGTTTAACGAAGCATCCAGTTGCAGTTCGCCATCGCTGACAACCGCCGGCCTTGAAAACTTGCTTGCCGCATTTTTCACCTTTTCCGTCATCTCGCTTTTTGCGCTGCCCTTAGATGAATAGGATAAGAACGCAACGTTCATTTCATCAAGCCCCAACTGTTTTGCAGTGTCAACAGTTTGGTTTGCAATGATAACCAAATCTTGCGAACTAGGGTTTTCGTTAAGAGCACAATCTGCAAGCAAAAGTGTTCGCTTATCCAAAAATTTGTTCTTGCCAAAAACTAAAAAGCATGAGGATGCAATCTCGCCTTTTTTGGCGGTTTTGATAATCTGCAAGGCAGGCCTAAGTGTGGTGGCCGTTGGGCACTCTGCACCTGCAACCATGCCGTCTGCCACATCCAAATCAACAAGCAGTGCGGCGAAATAATATGGGTCCTGCACCAAAACTTCCGCCTGCTCCAATGTAAGGCCCTTATCTTTTCTTTTTAAGTAGAGGTGCTTGATAAGTTTGTTTTTGTAGGCATAGGTTTTTGGGTTTAAAATTGTAAAACTTAAAAGCGATTTATCCCTAATCACCAAACTGCTTTCGTCACCAACCAAAATCACGTTGCAGATGTTTTTCTTTTTTAAAAACTTAACCGCCTCGATTGTGCGGTCGCTGAATCCTGCTTCTGGAAAAATTATTGTTTTATTTTTTGCTTTTGCTCTTGCAAAAAGTTGTTTTATATCAAACATAAAAGGCTTTCCTTTTAAGACAAAAATAATTAACTATTCTTTTATTACGTCATTTTTAGTATATATAAATTGTCGAAGTTCTGTCAAATGCTTTCGAGGTGTTTTTGAAAAATTTTAAGTTATATTTAACTATTTTTTTATTTTTGCTCTTATGCCTAATCGCTTGCTCTCCGCAAAAATATATTGAAGCAGGCTTAAACGGTTTGTCTGCCTGGGCATTCAATGTTTTGCCGTGCGTGCTGCCGTTTATGATTATCTCTCGCCTCATCATAGAACTTGGCGAAGTAGAAAAATTGACCAAGCCTTTTTCTAAGCCGTTTAAATTTTTGTATGGGACAAACTCTTCGGCGTGCTATGTTTTTTTAATGAGCATACTTGCCGGCTATCCTGTTGGCTCTAAAATGACGGCGGAACTTTACGAAAGCGGAAAAATCAACCTTACTGAGGCCTATCGTATGAGCAGTTTTTGCTCTAATTCTGGCCCTATGTTTATTATCGGCACGGTGGGCTGTTTGCTGCTCAAAAGCCCAGCAGCGGGTGCAATTCTGTTCGCGTCACATGTTTTAAGCGCACTAATTAACGGGCTTTTTTACAGAAAAACAACTGCCAAAAATCAGCCCGAGAGTGGCACTTTTGCCACAAAACCGCAACCCGCCACATTTAGCGATGTGGTTTTGGTTGCTGTGCAAGGCATTTTGAATGTTGGCGCAATAATCTGCTTGTTTTTTATAATCATCGAGGCGTTAAGCCCGCTGTTTTCGCTTTTTCCTTCGCCGCTTGTCCCACTTTTTGAAGGCATGGTTGAACTTACCCGTGGCTGCATAGACGCCAGCACATTGCCGCTTTATCCTGCCATAATCATATGCAGTTTTTTAATCAGTTTTGGCGGCATATCCACCATTTTACAATCAAAAGCGATGTTAAAAAAACTGAGAATGCCCTCGTGGCTGTTCTCAGTTCAAAAACTTACGCAAGGCATAATTTCAGCGGCTATAACTGCGCTGCTGGCACTGGCTATCTAGATTGCTCATGCTTAATTTGAGCCTTAACAATTTCGTCCAGTTCGCGCATTAAATATTTAAGTGATTTAATGCCCCTGGTTGCATATTTAAGCCCGCAAACTATGCCGTTTAACAAATCAAAATCCTGCTCCATGCACGCGATGATTGCGCAGTGCAACATAAAGTTCACATCCTCGGTTTGCTCGTTCACACGCTCTTCGCTAAGCCTTTCAACCATTTCAATTGCAGTGTCTTTTGCCAGAACAAATGTTTGGCAAACGTGCTCTGGGTCTTTCAAATAATTTGAACTTCTCTCAATTGGGAATGGCACAATTTTCAACCTTTCTTCTGGTGAAAGTTCTTCAAGTTTTTCAGGAGTTAGCTCACTCACCACCTCTTCTTCTTCGCTTTCACCTTTCACCTGAAAAGCATCTGCAATTAAATCTTTAAACGGCTTTATAACAGTGTTCATAAATGCGCTTGGGTCAAGCCTGCCATTTTCATCTGCAAAATAGGTTGCGATTAAATCGTCAAAACTAACCCTGCCATTGCCGATGTCTGCAAGCAAACAAAAAACTAGCGCCAAAATTTTATATTCCTCTTTTGGCATAACAAAAATTTTTCTGCCGCTTGCATCTTTTGTAAAGGCTTTGTCAAACTCTTTTTCTTTGTTAAACTGCCCCATACATTCGGTAAGCAAGTCATAAATTTGTGGTGAAGTTGCAATGGCCTCCAAAATTTTATCTATTTTTTTGTCTGCAAACAAAATTTTGGTGGACATAAGTTCATCACATAACTCTATTAAATTGAGTGCTTCGTCGATATTTTCCATAGTTTCCTCAAATATATTTTAGCATATCAAACAAAAAAAACAATAAAAAATTTGCAATATTATAAAAAAACTGCTATTATTTAGTCATGGACAATTTGATTTCGAACGAAATAAACAACGAGGAAAAAGTTAGGCTTAAACTTACTTTGCTTTTTTTTATGGAAAAAATGGAAATTCCTCTTACAAAAAATTCCATCTTAGACATTTGTTCGATTGAAAACGACTGGATAAGTTACATGGATTGTGTGGCGATTATTGCCGAGTTAAACGACAGCGGATTTATTTATAAAACCGAAAACGCAGAAAATGATGAACTTTATTCCATCACCTACGCTGGCAGAGATTGCCTTGCGCAACTTTACACACGCGTTCCTTACGCACTGCGTGAAAGAATGACTGAATATGTTAAAAACAACAAACTTTCGGTTAAAACTTCTCAGGAATACACCTCAACTTATGTAAAAAATGAAGACGGATCTTACACCGTTACACTGCGCATATATGAGCCTATGATTGCTTCCCCTATGTTTGAAATTAAAATAAAAGCGCCTTCAAGACAAAGCGCTATTGAAGCGGATAAGAAATGGAAGCGTCAAGCCCCAAATGTTTATGAGTTTGTTTATGAAAACTTAGTAAATACAGACTAATCTTTAATTTTTTGAATTTCGCTTCTTGCAAGCATATCACATCTGTTGTTAAGTTCATTATCAGCATGGCCTTTAACTTTGTGCCATGTTATTTTATGCTTTGCACAATTTTCAAGCAGCCTTTTCCAAAGTTCAACATTTTGCACATCCTTTTTGCCTTTGGTTTTCCAGCCGCTCATAAGCCAGTAACTAATCCAGTCCTGCAAAAAAGCATTGACAACATATGCCGAATCACTGTAAATGTCAACTTCACAAGGGTATTTAAGCGCCTCTAAACCGCTTATCACGCCCATAAGTTCCATGCGGTTGTTGGTGGTTTGCGCCTCTCCGCCAGAGAGCACCTTTTCCCTGCCCTCGCTTTGCAAAATGGCCGCCCAACCACCTTTGCCAGGATTGCCAGAGCATGCGCCATCTGTGAATAAAGTAACCTTTTTCAAATCAGTCTATCCTCAACTTTTTTGTAAGTTCTTCAAGATTAAATTGCTTGTCTGGATGCAGCACTTTAATTTTTGCTTCATCACCATTTCGCCTTGGGAAAATATGCACATGCCAGTGCATAACCTCTTGCCCTGCTGACGCTTTACAATTTGTTAAAACATTTATGCCGTCATAGCCCAAAGATATATAATGTGCGGAAATGCGCTTTGTTGCATTCATAACCTGTGCGAAAGTTTGTTCGTCCGCCTCATTCATGTCAAGCACATGCTTTTTTGGCAAAACAAGAGTGTGCCCTTCCACATCGGCTGCGATATCCAGCATTGCAAAAACATGCTCATCCTCATAAATTTTATAACTAGGAATTTCACCTTTCATAATCTTACAGAAAATGCAGTCCATAATTTCACCTCATTTTATTTTAACATAAATTTGATTTCTTGCAAAAGAAAAAAGGCCCATCAGCCTTTTATCTTTGAAAATTTTCTGTAAGGTCTAAAACTTTGTAAGCATAATGCGAAGCGTTTTTAAACTTCTTTTCAAGCATTTTTAAATCTTTGTCTGCAATTTTATCCCTATTTGCTAAAACGGCATAGCCTTGCTCATCTCTCACATAGTTATCCTTTTCGTCGCACGCAAAGTGGTTGTAGACCTGCTTATCGCGCAGAATAAGTTCCACATAATCTTCCAGCGCCTTGCCTGCCTTGGCAAAATTGGCATCGCCTTGCTTTTCCATATCAACAAGAATTTTATCATAATGTTCAACAAAATCTTCCGACAAAGCAAACTGCAATTCAACATCCCTCATGCGCTCTTCTCTTGACTTTGGTTTTACTTCTTCCACCTTTGGCTGAGTTAAAACAGATTGCTGCGACTGAACAATTTGCTTAGGCTGCTCTGCTTGCTGCTCCATTTTTGCACTTGCACCCAAAAGGTATTGATAGTTTGGAAAAAGCGCTGGCGCAACCTTGTCAAACTCCTTAAAATCTGCAAAGTTTAAATTAAATCTTTTTACAAAAGGATACAATTTCCCTTTTGTAGCCATCTGCTCCAATTCAAGCACGCCGTCAATAATCGAATAGAACACTTTGATGCTGTAACCATTCCAAGACGGCTTTTCTTCGGTGGCAATCAAAAATTCCTGCATTTTTCTATCAATTATGATGGCTGCAAAAATTAACTCCTTTTGTTTTTCATTAAACATATCTATGCAATATTTTTGATCAGTTATCATCAGTGCGGTGGTTTCTAAATAGTCACGAAGCCCCTCTCTGGCTGCTTTAATTTTTTCAACTATCTTGTTTTTTAATGAATTTGAAACAGCAAGCAAAAGTTCATACTCTTGCTTATCTTGATTTTTAACTTTTTCACATTCTTCATCATCCAAAACAGCATCTTTTAATAGCCTTACTTTTTTCATATTTCCTCCAAACAGTATGGAGAAATTATAATAAAAAAAGAGGCATTCGTCAATGCCCTTTTTAAAAATTTTTGCTAATTTTTGCCGTCGTTTATATACAAAATTCCAAGAGTGCCCTCGCCGCAATGGCTGGTGATTACGCTGCCAGCATAAGTTACTTCAATATGCTCAAAAATATTTTTGGATTTCAAATATTCCACCACACTGTTTACAATGCTTTCATCCATTTTTGTGTGTGCAATTAAGCATAAATCCTTTCTAGGTTTGTCGTACTTTTTCAAAATTGCATCCACATATTTTAGAACCACAGATTTGTATGGACCAACCTCTTTGCCTGTGTTAATCAAGAGGCCATCGACAACCTCCAACCTTGGTTTAATTCTAAGAAAGGTTGCAACAGAAAAAGTGAATTTAGAGCATCTGCCGCCCTTATGCAGATAGTCAAGCCTATCAACAACAAAAGATGATTGCACATTGTCGGCTGCGTTTTTCATATTTTCCACAACCTCTTGCAAACTTGCGCCTGCCCTATATGCGCTTGCACCACTTAAAATCACCAAAGAAATCCCCACAGACAAAGCCTTGCTGTCAACAACAATCACTTTATCTTCACCGATTTCGCGTGCCGCTGCACAAGCATTTTCATAGCATGCAGAAAGTTTTGCGCCAATTCCGCAATGAACAACAACATCTGCTTTCTTTAAAAGTTTAAGAAAATATTGTTTAAAAGCGTCAACGCTTCTTGCAGCCGTTTTTGGCAAATTGCCTGATTGCTTAACATACGCATAAAGGTCATCAGGCTGAACATTAACGCCGTCCAAATATTCATTTTCGCCAAGCGTTACAATAAGTGGCAAGATTGAAACATCAAATTCCTGCACAAAATGTTTTGGCATATCACATGTAGAATCGCTTGAAAATTTAATTTTCATAAAACCCCTCTATTGTAAAATTTTCGATACACACTGATTATATCATATATCCAAAATTTTTATATCAATTTTTTTAAAAATTTTTATCTTTAAAGTGCACTTTATTATTTTGCGGCGCCTTTTGTTTTGCATTTACTGGCTGCCAATAAATAAAGAACAACCACATTAAAAGATTTAAGAAATATGACGATTGAATAAGCAGTGACGAAATTAAAAATGCAAATTTTAAAATGCTGTCTGCTATAAAAATTATTGCAAAAGTGCTTGCGAGCAAGATTATAAACGAGCAAAAATTTTGCAGCAAAATCATGTTCACAACTTGCGACAGAACAGTAACTTCCGCTTGCTTTTCCTCTTTAACCTCTCCTTCCTCCATTGAGGCTAACACCTCTTTGCAGGCATCCCTTTTGTTGCCAAAGACGGCAAAATGAAAAGCAGCAGCGAAATGTTTATGGCGATAAAAGACAATGTGATTGTTTGGATGAGTGAAATCTGCTCTTGCGAAACATCGATGTTAGTTTGAGAGATTGCCGCAATCATAATCACAAAAAGTAGCATAAGCCAAATTGGGAAATATTCTAGCCCCTTAATTTTTTGTTTATCGACATTTTTCAACAAAAATATTGTAACAAATGAAAGGCAGTTTGATTACGAATAGACAAGTTTTATCTATCTCAGCCGCGATATCATAAAAGTAGGTTTTCAACTAAACTAAAATAGCGGTCAGCCAATGGCGTGCCCTCGTTAATTTTTTGGTTGCCACAAACGAAAATCAAATATGCTGCGACAGAAAAAATATGCTTTGACATAATCTTGGAGACAAATTTTCATGAGGCAAAGGCTGTGCCTGTTCATGAAAATTTGCGAACACATATCCAGCGATGCCGCGTCCCGAGGCAAGGCGAGCGAGGTGGAAAGGGGTTCGCGGGGAAAACCAAAAAATCGAGGTTAGCCGAATGGCGTGCCCTCGTTAATTTTTTGGTTGTCCCCGCGATATGGCGCAGAGGTCGGGATTCGAACCCGAGGTGGCTGTTAACCACACACGCTTTCCAAGCGTGCACATTCGACCGCTCTGACACCTCTGCATAATCTTCGAAGTGAGAGCGGTCGAATGTAATTCGTGGGGTCCCCAAAAATGTTCATATTTTTGGGGTTGGGCCGCTCTGACACCTCTGCATACTCTTCGAAGGTAAACACCTTCGCATGGCAAACAATTTATCAAAATTAAAATATTTTGTCAATAAAAAAATGCCATTAAAGCATTTTTTATTCACCCAAAACCTGTTTTCTTTGTTTTTTAGGTGCTGCTTTGGTGTAAGTCAGCACACTTTCAAACGCGCCTTTAATTGCAAGGTCGTTTTTCAAAGTGTCGTTCAACAGTTCCTCTGCCCTTGGCTTAACCTCTTGTCTAATCAAGAAGTTTAACTGAGGCGTTACTATCGAAGACACCTTTTCAAAATGATTTTTTGCTAGTTGCATCTGCGCTCTAAAATTTTTAGCCTCACTCTCAGGCATTTTTAAAGTTTCTTCGCCAATAAACTGCATAAACTCTTCCGCGCCGTCATACTCACTGTATAGGCTTAAAAAATCAGTTACATTAAGTTTATACTCTTCAAAATAGTTTTGAATAAAGTTTAAATCTATCTCAATATGCTCTTTAAGTTTATCTTTCATTTGTTTTCTCCTTACATTTACATATTAACATATTTTCAAATTATAAACAAACGAATTTAGAAATCTCTATTTAATAGTTTGGCAGTTTTAGCATAGCAAAAATTCCAGGCGTCAGTTATACTGTCAAGCACGGCTTGTTTTTTATCAGCCACATCATTAACTTTCAACTGCAAATCATCTAAATTATGTCTTTCCATGATGTCCAGAATGGTTTCTTCAATAACTTCACTATTATGTTTAAAAGTTGTTTTAAACTTTTTCAAATTTTGAAAACTCTCTTCAATGCTTTCACCTGAAACAAGCATCAAATCGTTTATGTAAATGCACATCCTAGTTAAAATTTTGGATGTTGTTGGTAATGAACTACAAAAGTCACTAACGCTATCACAATAGTTATAATAAGAGTCGTTTACATTATCAATATATTCTTCAATCATCATCCTCTCCTTGTTAAATACGCCTTCATTATATCACATTTTGCAGCAATGTCAATACGCCTCGTCGATTACTCCACCGCCATAACAAATGCCGTTTTCGTCATACAGCACCACATATTGACCAGGCGTGATTGCGCGCTGTTTTTGGTAAAAATCCACCTTAATATGCGAGGCGTCCAATTGAGTAACCTTAACCTTTTGGTCTGGCTGACGATATCTAAACTTGGCATAGCAATCAAAAGTTTGCTCCGCAGGCGGCTGAGGAATCCAGTTAAACTCGCTTGCCAGCAGCCCGTTTGAAAACAATTCTTCCTCCTCGCCCTGTGAAACAACAAGTTGATTTTTTTGCAAGTCTTTTTTAACCACAAACCATCTTTCTCCATTGCCGCCTTTTTTGCCGCCTATGTTCAACCCTCGCCTTTGCCCAAGCGTGTAATACATAAGCCCGTCATGTTTGCCAACTTTATTGCCCTCTAAATCCACAATGTCGCCAGGCTGAGCAGGAAGATAACTTTTCAAAAAGTTTTTAAAGTTTCTTTCGCCAATAAAGCATATGCCGGTGGAATCCTTTTTCTCTGCTGTTGAAAGCCCAAGTTCTGCGGCAATTTTTCGCACTTCGGGCTTATCAATATCTGCCAAAGGAAACAAAACGCTTGCAAGTTGATATTGAGAAAGTTGGTTTAAAAAGTAAGATTGGTCTTTGTTTAAATCATGCGCTTTGCAAAGATAGAACTTGCCATCTTTTTCAATCTTTTTGGCATAATGCCCCGTTGCAATCATATCTGCGCCAAGCGCCTTAGCTTTTTCCAAAAATGGTCCAAACTTGATTTCACGATTGCACAAAACATCAGGATTTGGAGTTCGCCCCTTTTTATATTCCTCTAAAAAGTGTTTAAAAACGCGGTCATAATACTGCTTTGAATAGTTGACTGAAAAATATGGAATGCCAATTTTATTGCACACGCGCTTTACATCTTCAAAATCGGTTTCAGCCGTGCAAGAGCCATCCTGCTCTTCCCAATTTACCATGAACAGGCCAATAACATCATGCCCTTGCTGCTTTAAAAGATAGGCCGCAACCGAACTGTCAACACCGCCGCTTATTCCAACAACAACCCTCATTTTTTCTCCTTTATGTTAACAACTTCGGCCTCTTGTTTAGGCAGCGACACTGGAATTTTAAACCTGCCAAAACATATGCGAACGATGTCAAAAATCCAGCATATGCCGTATATACCCACAAAGAAAGCCATAACATCAATCAACGCGCCGCCAGCAACGCCAACAAGATATCCGTTAAAAATCACGCAGACAGAAAGCAAGATGAAGCCCAAAAGATATAAAATCCCCCACCACCATCTGCGAGTATAGAAGTATTGAGCGCCAAAAAGCCCAAACAGCGTTCCATACAAAATAAGTTTCCACTTTTTTAAATCAATAGGCGTTTTTCTAACAAACACAACGGCATTTCTTTCGCCATTTTTATACCTCTCTGCTGCGGCTTTGTTGGTGGCATATTCAAGTTTTGAAAAAACCAGCCCACAATCTGGACACTTGGTTTGATTTATGAGCGCCTTTCCTCCACAACGAGGGCATTTTTGCGTTTGTCTGCCTTTAAAATCCATGTTTAAAATTTTACATTGATTTTGCAGTTTTGTCAAGAAATATCAAGCCTGTCGCAAGCGTTATTGAAATAAACATAGGAAGGCTTATCGTCACTCACATATGAAAGAACCTCTTTAAAGCACTTCCTTGCATTGTAATAGTCGGCGCTGTTATAAAGCCTAACCCCCTCTTCAAATTTGTTTTTAAGCGCAACAAGCCTTTCTCGTTTTTTGCGTGGATAAACCTCTAAGCACTCAAAAACACAGCACGCCTCTTGCCCAGCAGTGGAAAGAGAGCCGATAAGCCTGTAAGCAAATTTATATTTAACTGGCATGTCATTAAGTGCCGGTTTTGTGAAGATTATTCTTGTTCCCATAAACTTGCCTATCTCTTCCAGTTTGTTTGTAATGTCGCCGTCATCACTGATGATGGTTGGGCTCATCCTTGCCTCTTCGCCCATTATACCAATCACCACTTCGCCAGTGTGGATGCAAATTCGCTCATCAATATTTGGCAGATGTTTTTGTGAGCGGTTTTTAATTTCTATTGCCCTATGCACTGCAACGGCACAATCCATTGCGCTTTCAGGGCGCGAAAACACCGCCAAAATGCCTTCGCCAGTGTATTTGTCAACAAATCCGCCATACCTTCTAATAATCGGCGAAATTATGTTTAAATATGAATTTAAAAAGTTAAAATTCTCTTCCAGCGAAAGCGCACTTGGCTGTTTGGCGCTGCCCACTATGTCGCAATACATGGTGGTTGCTTTTTTGCGAACCTGATTGCCAAGTTCAAGTTCGGTTATGGAATTTTTTCCCAAAAATTTTAAAAATTGGCGCGGAATAAACTTTTGCGCTTCAAGGTCTGTTTGTTTAGCCAAATCTTCCTTTTCCAGATAGTTATAGTTGATTTTTTCAAGCGCGGCCTCAATGTTTTGAAATTGTTTGGATTTTCCCAGCCAAATTTTTTCTTCGCCAATTCTGCCATCACCCAACCTGCGCGTAAACTGTTCAATTTTCTGCACTGGTCTGCAAACATATGAGTAAATTAAAAACAGCACAACAAAATAAATAAGCGTAAGCAAAATGCCCCATAAAACCATGTTGTAAATGTTTTGCGCGGAAATGTTTAGCACCGCACGAATAGACTCAAAAATAACTCCGTCAAAGATTGCGCTGCCTGCAATAAAAAACATGCCTATGCCATAGAAAATGCTTAGTGGAAGCGTTGCAAAAAATATGGTTTTTGAAAGTTTAAGTGTTCGCAAAAATCTAAGATACAATATGCCGCCAAAAATGTTGTTTACAACAAATAAAATAATTCCAACAATGCCAAGCGTGTCAAAATTAAAAATAAATCCGGTGCCTGTGGCGATTATTCCAGCAAAAACATACTGCCCCAGCACCAGCGACGGAATTAAGGTTAAAACATAAAAAGCGATTAAAACTTTTGTAGAGGTTTTCATACCCCTATTTTGAGAAAAATAAAAAATTGTATTCTCGTGAATAGAAAATAATTTTATCCGCACAATAGCCATAAAAGGAGAAACAAAAATGGAAAAAGACGAACTTTTAATGGACTATGTAAACGCCATCTATCAAAACATAAACGCAGGCACACAATCTATTGAAGATATCTTGCCAAAAATTGAAGATGACAGTTTTAAAAAGGTTGTTGCAGAAATTCAAAGCGACTACATGGCACTTGCCAAGGAATGCGAACTTTTTGCCAAAAGCGAAAACATCAAAGGCATAAAAGGCAACAACTGGTTTGAAAAAGCAAGAATGTGGATGAGCGTGAACATGTCCACTATGGCAGATAAATCTAACCGCAAAATTGCTGAACTTTTATTGCTTGGTTCTTTCATGGGTTATATCACTTGCATAAAGGATTTGTCAGACCATAAAGGCATTTCCAGCGAACTAGATGAAATTCTAGAAAAACTTAAAAACTATCAAAAAGGCAGCATAGAAAAACTTCTGCCTTACCTAGATTAAAAAATTAGTATTATGTTATATTTTCATAACATAATAGTCAAAAACATGGTGCGTCTTAGTGCCATATTTTTATTTTAAAATAAGTTTAAATCCTTAATTTTCATTGTTATAGGATTTTTCATGCAAAGCGAAAGCACCGCCTTTTCACTTAATATGCGCGTCTTCCCGTCCGCATAAAGCACATAAAACAGCGTAAGTTTACTTGCGTCTATGGCTCGCAAAAGTTGTCCCAAAGTGGCATCTTCATCAACAGCCAAACTTTTCACGGACGAAAAATTTTTGATTTTTTTATTGAATAAATTCACGCTTTCATATTTGCCTTCAAACTTGCTTTCCATAATGCCTCCCAGCAGAAAAACAACCATAAGCGCCAAAGTTGGATTGTAGTTAACAAAACATGTGATTACAAATCCTGCAAAAAATATCACGCAAAAAACTATGTTTAGGGCAATGGAAATTTTAAGCGCCTTTTTTCTTCCCAATTTTTCACTAAGCGCACTTACAAACACTCTTCCGCCATCCAAAGGATATGCCGGCAACAAATTGAAAATTGCCAAAAACAAACTAAACGCCGCCATCTCAAATGTGAATGAATATAGCGCTGGAAAAAGCCACCAAAACCCCACAAAAATAAAACTTAGCGCCAGACTTGTTATTGGCCCTGCAAGCGCGATTTTAACCTCGTCGTATGGCAAAAACTTTCCGTCTTTATAGTTTAGTGCAACACCATACGGGGCAAGATAAAATCCGCTTAATTTATACCCTAACCTTTTAGCCACAACAAAATGCCCAAGTTCATGGACAAGCACAACTGCAAGCAAAATAAAAAACTGCATGACAGCATGAACTATCACAAACCAAACCAACAAAAGTAAAAAGGTTGGATGGATGGGAATTTTTTTTATAAACCGCATAACTGGCACACCGTTAAAACAATCAAAGCGGTTATGTCGGCAAGGATTAGCAAGCCCACACATTTTTTCAAACTGATTTGCCTTGAATATTTTATTTTCATAATCTAAATTTATGCTTTGCGGGGTCAATTTATTTGGGTTTTTTCACATGCGCCCCGCCTCGCCCGTTAAGGGCGGCTTTTTGCGCTGCTTGTGCGCAAAAAAACAACCGCCAAAGCGGTTGTTTGCGGGGCGCGTTATTCTCCGTCCACCGAGTAAAACTCCTCGCCTTCCTCAGGCTGAGGCATTTCATCTTCAAACTGAAAATCGTCAACGTTCTTGAAAAGCGAGTTATTTTCAGGCTCATCTTCATCATGCAGAATTTTAATTCTTTCCATTAATTCGCTGTAATCTGGAAGGTCGTTTACATCTTTAATGTTAAACCTTTTCAAAAACTCCTCTGTTGTGCCGAACAATAACGGCCTGCCAACTGCATCTTTCCTTCCCACAATTTCAATCATGTTTTGGTCCAAAAGCGCCTGCGTTGCATAATCACAGTTAACCCTTCGAATGTCTTCAATTTCAAGTTTGGTTACTGGCTGCTTATATGCAATGATGGCCAGTGTTTCCAAAGCCGCACGAGTAAGCGATTTTTCCCTGACAGGGCTTAAAACATTTGAAACATAGTTTGCAAAATTTGGATTGGAAGCAAGTTGAATTTTGTTTTTAAACCTGATAAGATGCACTCCGTTTTCACCCGAGCACTCCTCTTCAAGTGCGCAAACAGCCTTTTCAAGTTCTTTCATGCTGACATCAAGTTTTTCAGCCAAATATTCCTTCTCAACACCTTCGCCAGCAACAAACAAAACCGCCCTGACAACCTCTTTTAAATTAAATTGTGTATCGATGCTCATGCTTCCTCCTCATTTGAAATGATATGTATTTTATTAAATATTCCCGCCTGTTCAACCCTTACGGTTTGCAGTTTTAAAAGTTCCAAAAGCGCCAAGAAAACGTTTATCATCTCACTTTTGGTCATGTCTTCAACAAACAAATCCTCAAAGTCAAAGCGCTTGTGTTCACGCGAATAATTGCGGATTGATATAATTTTTTCCGCCACTGTAAATCTATCCTTCACCACCATTTTAGGTGCTGGCGCTTGTTTTGGCTTTAAACTTGCCCTTGCCAAAATTCCCGCAAAAGCGTCCAAAAGTTTGTCAAGCACCATGTCTTTAAGCACAATCTTAACCTTTTCGGTTTCTTCACCAGGTGCGCGATAGAATTTGTTTACATCCTCTCGCTCTTTCAGCGTTGCGCCAATGTTTTTGAAAAGTTCATATTCTTTAAGTCTTCTAAGCAGCAGTGCTTCGCTGTCTTCTTCCTCTTCCTCCTCTTCATTCATAACTGGAAGCAGGTATTTAGATTTTATTTCAATCAGCGTTGCAGCCACCGTGATAAACTCACTCGCGCGCTCCATATCCACAGAAGAAAGGTCTTGCATATAGTCAAGATATTGCTCTGTGATGTCGGCAAGTTTAACATCCATAATGTCCATCTTGGAGGATTTAATCAGGTGCAACAATAAATCAAGCGGGCCTTCAAAATTATCCAACTTAAACCTAACTTTATCATCCAAAAAATTTAATTGTTCGCCCGTTTCCATTAGAACAGCCTCCACAGGTCAAAGAATAAACTTTCAACTCCACCAACAACATAGTAATAGAACAAATCAAAAATTGGCAGAATGATTATTACTAACAAAATTATACTACCATATCTGTACATAAATTGTAAGAATTTGTTATCAGGTTTTAAAAATGATGCCAAAAAGTTGAATCCGTCAAGTGGGTAAATTGGCAGGATGTTAAACAGCGCAAGTGAAAAATTAACAGTTGAGGCAATCATCAGGAAGAAGAACACAAACTCAAAAAACACATTGTTGAGATTTAAAAGCGGCGAAATAAAGAAATACAAACAACTGAAAATTATTCCAAGCACAAAGTTTGTAATCACGCCAGAAGACGAAACCAGCCTTATACCCTTTTTGTAGTTTCTAAAATGCAGCGGATTTACTGGCACAGGCTTAGCCCATCCAAACCCCACAAGCAAAAATGAAAACAGCCCAAAGCCATCGATATGCTTGAAAGGATTAAGCGACATTCTGCCTAAACTCTTTGCCGTTTTATCTCCACACCAGTTTGCCACCACAGCGTGTGAGAATTCGTGAGCAGAAAATGCAAAAGCCACAGCCAAAAAGTAGGCTAAAATAAAAGCCAAAAATTCCCATCCGCTTAATTGAAGTGTGAAGAGATAGTAAATCATACTTATTCAGTATATCAAAACCCAAAAATTTTTCCAACAAAAAACCCGCCTTTTACAGCGGGTTTAGGTTTTTTCCTACCACTTTTCGCCAATTTTCTTTAACGCATCCAGATAGGTCATGGCTTTTAGGTCTTGACCGGTTACAACATCAATTTCTTTAACCACTACTCCACTTTTGCTAACCAAAACTTTGCCCACACAATCGGCAGCCTTTACCGGCGCTTTAACAGCGCTAGGCAACTGATAGGTAACCTCATAATCGTTTTCCTCACCCTTTTTCACAAGAGCGGAATATTTTTCGGCCGCAAAAACCTCTGTGCTGTTAACTCTTCCCTTTGAAACACCAAGCGTTGTCAAAGCGTTTTCGGTTGAAACCAAGTCAACGTTTTCATAGTTTGCAAAACCATAGTTAAACAGGCTGGAACACTCGTTAAACCTTGTTTTGGAGTCTTTCGCCCCCACAATCACGCTTATAAGCCTCATATCTCCACGCTTTGCAGTGGCTGCCAAACAGCAACCTGCCTCGTTCGTGGAGCCTGTTTTGCCGCCATCGCAACCTTCGTAATATCTAACCAACCTGTTGGTGTTCACAAGCCCAGTTTTTCTGCCTGATGGATGAACCAAATCCTGCATCCAAATAGTGCTGTAATTGTGATAGATTTCATGTCCTGCCACTTCGCATAGCAAAATTGCACTGTCATATGCGGAAGAGAATTGTTCTGGGGCTGGCAAACCAGTGCAGTTGACATAGTTTGTGTCCTCCATGCCAAGTTCTTTTGCGCGTTTGTTCATGTTTTTAACAAACGCCTCTTCGCTGCCGCTTATGTGTTCTGCAAGTGCAACGCTGGCGTCATTGGCAGAAGCCACAATCACACTTTTAAGCATATCTTCTACGCTGTATTCAACATACGGGTCGATAAACACCTGCGAACCACCCATGCCTGCTGCATTTTCGCTTGTGGTAAGCATGTCGCTCAAATTCAAATTACCTGCTTCAATTTCCTCAACCGTTAAAAGAATTGTCATCATTTTAACCATGCTGGCAACTGGCACTTTGTCGTGCGAATTTTTTTCAACCAAAACTTCTTTGCTGCCATAATCCATTAAAATTGCACTTTTGCTTGTGATGTCTTCTGCCGCTGTTGCATAAACCACATTTGGCATAATACCACAACATGTTGATAGTATTATAGCAGAAATGATACTAAATACAAAAAATCTTTTCATATTCACTCCTTTTTTAAAGATAGTGTTTTCTAAAAAGATTTTTTTATTCTATATAACTAAAATCACTTTTGAAGAAAATATCGCAAGCAGCAGCGTTTCAACTAAATTCAACAGCATAAGTACTAAAAGGAACAACAAAAACATTTTTCCCCTTCCGCTTCCGCTGCTACCAAATTTCTTGCAATTTTGGCACGCTTTTGTTATGAACGCAAAATATAAAACAAAACATAGCAGCATGCACAACTGGCACGGCAACACAATCAGCACTGCATCCAAAAGTCCAGACAGCCCAAAATTGGCGCATAGCACGCATATGTTAAACCCAAGCAGATACCCCCTAAACCCTATAATCAATACGGCAAGCGGAAACGTCCAAACAGTGAGAGAAAAAACAAATGTTACACTTAAAATCACTGTAATGGAAAACCCTCGCGAAAAGAAAGCACCAAACCCACTTTGAACGCCAGAAAAATCCAGAATATACTCATCCGCCGGGTAAAAATCAGGCGTGGACGCGCAAACAATTATGCCCGCAATAAAGCAAAGCAGCACAATTACTGCCGCAACAATAATCCTGCCCTTAGTTTGAGAGCACTGCGAAGCAAAACCAAGTTTAAACCTTGAAAAAAGCGATTTGGCTTTATATGATTGCATACCATAATCTATTTTGCGTTCGACAAAAAAAGAACCTTTTCGGCTCTTTTTTAAAACATATTATTAAGTTCTTCCGCCACCGCTTTGGCGTGTTCGTAAGTAAGCGCACCCTGAAAATACGCAATATATGGTGCCCTCACAGGCGAATCACAGGACATTTCAATTGACGCACCGCTCACAAATGTGCCAGCAGCCATAATCACCTGGTCGTCATAGCCAGGCATATCCCAAGGCATAGGTGTTACAAAAGAATCCACCGGCGAAAATTTTTGAATGGTTTGAACAAATTTAATCAGCCCTTCTTCATTGCCAATCACAATGCTTCTAATTATGTCGCTTGTTGGCTGGTTTGTTGCAGGAAGAGTTTTATATCCCTTCTCTTCCATCACCTTACCTATCAAAAGGCTGCCTTTAAGCGCCTGAGCAACGATGTGCGGCGCCATAAAAAGGCCTTGATAAAATATGCGATAGCCCATTTCAAAACTGCCAACCTCCATGCCAAGCGATGGGCATGTAAAGCGCTTAGCAATCAGGTCGATGGCTTTTGCTGTGCCAACAATATATCCACCTGTTGGCGCAAGTCCGCCACCGGCATTTTTGATTAACGAACCTATGATAACATCAGCGCCGTGCTGAGTTGGTTCGGTTTTTTCAACAAACTCGCCATAGCAGTTATCCACCACCAAAAAGCAATTTGGGCAAAGTTTTTTGACAAACTGGCATGCCTTTCCAATCGCCTCAACCGAAAGTGCCTTCCTTGCAGAATAGCCACGAGAACGCTGAATAAACACAACTTTTGGCTTTAACTTTTTAACTCGTTTTTGAATTTGTTCAAAATCAAAGTCATCTCCGCTGAGTTCAATTTTTTCGTATTTAACGCCAAAGTCTTGCAAACTGCCATTGCCCTTGCCAAGCAGAGTGTCTTGCAAGGTGTCGTATAAATCTCCTGTTATGGAAAGAAGCACATCGCCAGGCCTGAGCAAGCCAAACAATGCGGTGGAAATTGTGTGCGTGCCACATGTGAGCAGTGGGCTGACAATTCCCGCCTCAGCGCCAAAAACATCGGCATAAAGTTTGCAGAGAGTGTCTCTGCCCTTGTCGTCATATCCATATCCTGTTGTGCCCGCGAACATATTGGTGGAAACGCGGTTTTCCCTGAACGCCTCAATAACCTTTTTTTGGTTGAAAAAACTTACCTCGTCAATTTGGCTAAACTGTTCTTTCAACTGCTCTTCAATTTGTGCTATTGTCATACCAATCCCTCACATACTCAATTATTTTTTGCTCTTCGCTCACATCAAAAAACGGAATTTTCATGCCTCGAATAAATGTCATCTGCCTTTTTGCATAGTTGCGCGTGTGCTGTTTTATCAAATCTATCATCTGCTGCTTTTGAATTTTACCGTCAAGAAACCACAGAACTTCTTTATAGCCTATGGCTTTCATGGATTGATTTTGCTCGGTCAAACCCTGCGCTTTTAAATCTGCAACTTCTTTTATTAGGCCTTGCTCAACCATTTCATCAACCCTGGCATTGATTTTTTCATACAACCTCTCGCGCGGCATTGTAAGCGCAAAGGCCAAGAAGTTTATGTTTGTGCCATGGCTTTTAGGCTGGCTGCCAAATTCAACAATTTCAAGCGCTCTAATCAATTTTTTCTTGTCGTTAACCTCAATTTGAGCCGCACGCTCAGGTGCAACTTTTTGAAGCATTGCAAAAAGTTGGTTTTCATCCATAGCCCAAAGTTTTTCACGGAACTGGCTGTTTCTGCCGCTGCCACCAAAGTCATAACCCTCCAAAAGCGCTTTAACATACAGTCCTGTGCCGCCAACAACTATTGGAAGTTTGCCCTTTTGATTGATTTGTGCAATCAGTTTTTTTGTGAGTACAACAAACTCGAACACTGAAAATTCTTGGTCCGGCTGCAAAATGTCTATGGCATGATGAGCCACGCCCTGCATTTCATCTGTTGTTATTTTTGCCGAGCCGATGTTCAAACCTTTATAAACCTGCACACTGTCAGCCGAAATAATTTCGCCATTAAAAAGTTTGGCAAGTTTAATTGCAAACCCGCTTTTTCCAACGCCTGTTGGGCCTAAAACAAACAGCGCCCTTTCCACTTACACCACTCTTTTAAAAAGTTTTTCGAAGTCGCGCTTGGTCATTTCCAAAACGATTGGTCTGCCATGTGGGCAAAGCAAAACACCTTTGCGCATTTGGTCAATCAAAAATGCAATTTCGTCTTGGCTTATATGGTCGCCCGCCTTGATGGCATGCTTGCATGCATATTGAGCAAGCCTCTCCTTCAAAATTTCACTTTTTGATTTTTGGAAGATGGCCTCATCTTTAAGCACACTTTCCACAAATGCATTTAAATCTATGCTGCTTAAAATAAGTGGCACAGCGGAAATTGCAATGCCACGCTGAGTTTCTTCCACATCAAAACCAAGGCTGTCAAGCGCCTCTTTGGTTTCCATAAACTTGATTTTATCTTTACCCGAAAGTTCAACCTCGTATGCAACAAGCAGCGGTTGTTTCATCAGCGTACTGCTCTCCACTGCCTGGCAAAGTTTATCATAAAGCGTGCGCTCGTGTGCCGCATGTTGGTCTATAAAATAAGCCTTCTCGTCATATTCCACAACGATGTATGTGGCAAAAAGCACGCCCAATATTTTCATTTCGTCTTTAACAGACGCCGTCAAAAACTTAGGCTTTTCCTTGCCCTGCAAAATTTGCGCTGCATGTTCAGCCTGTGTCTGGTCGAAGAAGATTTTCCCGCCCGGTTTATTGATTGGAATTTCTTCTTCAATGGTGATGTTCATAAAATCAGGCAACTGCCTTTTAACTTTTTTGGTTTGAATTTCCACATCAATTTTTGGATATTCAATCTTTTCATCTGGGCGAATATCTCTGTAACTCTTTCCTTCCTTAATTGGAAGTGGCTCAATGTCAGCCACAGGCACATGAGTGAAGCCCTCATTATTTAACGGGTCTTTAAGTTCAGTTTCGGTAAACAAATTGTCGTCCATGCTTTTAACTTCAAAGTTAGCGATGTGGTTAGAGCGCATAAGCGCATCCTCAACACTTCTTCTAACAAACCCAAAAATTTTATTAGGGTTTTCAAACTTCACTTCCTTTTTGGTTGGGTGAATGTTAACATCCACACTTTGAGGGTCAACTGTAAGCCCCAAAATATAAATTGGAAATCTGCCCTTCATCAAAAATGGTTCAAACGCGCCCTGCACAGCGGATGAAATAAGATAATTTTCCACAAACCTTCCATTAACAAAAAGCGTTTGGTTGGTTCGGTTAACTTTTGAAAATTTTGGTGAAACAATAAAGCCAGTAAGTTTCATGCCGTCTTCTTCGCTGTCCACATTGATTAGGTTTTGATATACGTCTTTTCCATATATTGTATATATTATGTCAGACAACTGAGAAGATATTGTATTGTACACCTGTTTGCCATCCACTACATAAAGAAAACTTATTTCTGGATGAGCAAGCATGAATTTTTCAACAAGGTGTGTTATTTCGCCCTCTTCAATTTTATCACGCCTTAAAAACTTAGCCCTGACAGGCGCGTTGTAAAACAGGTCGCTTGCCTCAATGGTTGTGCCTTCATTTCTGGCGATGTCATTAACCTCGCTAAACAGGCCGCCATCAATCCTTATGCTGTGCCCAACCTCGTCATCCTTGGTTTTTGATGAGGCATAAATATGGCAAACTGACGCAATGCTTGCAAGCGCCTCGCCTCTAAAACCCAAGGTTTTAATGGTGTCAAGGTCTTCAATCTTTGCGATTTTGCTTGTGGCATGCGGCATAAAGGCATTGTGCAAATCTTCTTTCATAATGCCCGAGCCGTTATCGGAAACCACGATTTTCTTCTTTCCGCCGCATTCAATTTCAATGCTTATAACAGTGGCTTTGGCATCTATGCTGTTTTCCACAAGTTCCTTGACAATGGAGGCTGGCTTTTCCACCACCTCTCCTGCCGCAATTCTGTTAAAAACCATGCTGTCAAGAAGTTTTATTTTCATTTTTCCTCCTTAGCCTTATTTGCAAGGTCTGCAATAAGTTCTAATGCCGCCATAGGTGAAAGCCTGTTAGGGTCAACATCTTTAATGATGCCATAAATTTGTTTCATAACTTTGCTTTCGTCGCCTTTGGCTGCTGGCTGCTGTTCAAGAAGTTTTATATCCAATGATTGATTAAAGTTTTCAAGTTGTTTCAAAATCTGTCTAGCCCTTGAAAGAATGGTGTTTGGCAGCCCTGCGAGCCTTGCAACTTCAATACCAAAACTCTTGTTCGCGCCGCCTCGCGCAATTTTTCGCAAGAACACAACCTGTTCGTCAAGTTCCTTAACCAAAATTTTGTAATTCTTAACGCCTTCAAGTTCACCTTCCAAAGCGGTGAGTTCATGATAATGCGTTGCAAATAAGGTTTTTGCTGGCAGATTTTTGGATAAGTGCTCAACAACCGCCCATGCAATGCTGAGGCCGTCAAAAGTTGCCGTTCCCCTGCCAATTTCATCCAAAACAATCAAACTTTTAGGTGTGGCATTGGCTAAAATGGTTGCAACCTCGCTCATCTCAACCATAAATGTGCTTTGGCCAAACGCCAAATCGTCGCTTGCGCCAACCCTGGTGAAAATGCGGTCTGTGATTGCAATTTTGGCCTCTTTGGCTGGCACAAAACTGCCTATATGCGCCATGAAAGTGATAAGCGCAACCTGCCTCATATACGTGCTTTTGCCTGCCATGTTCGGGCCGGTGATAATCATAATTCGGTCATCTGGCGCGCTAAGGAAGGTGTCATTCGCGATGAAAGAACCATCCTTCAAGAAATATTCCACAACAGGATGTCTGCCGCCGATGATGGAGATTTCCTGCACATCAGCAGAGATTGTTGGACGCACGAAATTTAAATTTCTGGCAACTGTGGCAAGTGAAGTCAATGCGTCCACATCGCTTATTGCGTCAGCCGTTGCCATAAGGTCTGCAACCATGGTTTGAAGATGATTTTTAAGTTGGTCGTAGATTATGGCTTCCAATTTAATTGCTTTTTCATCTGCGCCAACAATTTTGTTTTCAAGCAGTTTTAAATCGTCAGTAACATATCTTTCGTTGTTGGCAACAGTCTGTTTGCGCCTGTAATTTAAAGGAATTCTGTCGCTTTCCTTTTTGTTGACCTCAATGTAATAGCCGTAAACTTTGTTAGAAACAATTTTCAGGCTTTTGATGCCAGTTTTTTCACGCTCTTCCTCTTCAATCTGTTTAATCCATTTTTCGGCGTCATGTTTGATGTTGCGCAGACTGTCGAGTTCAGCATTAAACCCTTTTTTGATGTATCCCCCATCCTTCAACAGTCTGGTGGCGCTTGGGTCGATTGCGCTGTCCAAAAGTTGACATAGGTTTTCAAAACTGTTGATTGCAAAGTTGAGGTTTTCAAACACTGCAAGTTGCCCCAAAACTTGTTTAAACTCTGGCAGCACCTTCAAAGACCTGGAAAGCGAAAGCAGTTCATTAGGCAGAATGTTGCCATATGCAATCTTGCCCGCAAGCCTTTCAATATCTGCAATGTTTGAAAGCAGCGAAGTCAGGCTGTCTCTTACAACAACATTTTTATACAACTGCTCAACCATATCCAGCCTTTGATTGATTTTTTGAGATGATTGAAGCGGATGGTCAAACATATATCTAAACTTTCTAGCGCCCATGCTTGTTTTTGTTTTATCTAGCAGCCACAAAAGCGAGCCGTGCTTTTTGCGCTCTCGAATGGTTTCCACAAGTTCAAGATTGCGCCTTGCGGTTGCGTCAAGTTGCATATAGTCGCTGCTTCGAACAAGTTTAAGCGTTTTGATGCTTTTAATCTGCCTTTTCTGGGTTTCATTAAGGTATTCAATCAGCGCGCCTGAACTGATTACTGCCGCCTTTTTATCTTCAAGTTCATAAACTTTAAGGTAATTATCCATAAACTGGCGCTTTAAATTTCCATCACACCTTTCATATCTAAACGCCCAGTCATAATAGCGCTCTACTTTTGGGAAAGCACCAAGTTTTGTTACAGATAAATTTTCATATAAAAGTGCTGCCTCGTCATTTGCAATCACTTCACTTGGCGAAATGCGGCAAATCACGTCAGCAAAAAGTTGAGCCAAATCTTCGCCCTCTTTAAACTCCACCTCAAATAAACCTGTGGTGATGTCGGCGTAACTAAGCCCAAGGCTGCCAGCGTTTTTATATGCGCAAAGAATGTAGTTATTTTTTGTGTTGTCAAGCATCAACTCTTCGGTAATAGTTCCCGGAGTGATAACCCTCACAACCTCTCTTTCCACCATCTTGCCGCTTTTTGGCTCTGTCATCTGCTCGCAAATTGCAACTTTATAGTTTTGAGCCAGCAGTTTTTGAAGATAGGCATTACAGGCGTGATATGGCACTCCGCACATTGGATTGCCTGCGCGTTGCGTCAAAGTTAAATCCAACACCCTGCTCACTTCAATGGCATCATCAAAAAACATCTCGTAAAAATCACCCAGCCTAAAAAACAAAATAGCGTCTGGATAATTTGCCTTGATTGCCTTATATTGTCTAACCATAGGGGTTTCTTCTTGGTCTTTTTTCTTTTCAGCCATGTTTTGCCTCTTTTTGAATTTGTTTTTCTAAGTTAAGCAGCCTGTTCACGCGCTCATGCTTAATTTCGTCTGCAACCTGTCCATCCATTTTGGCAGCAACTGTTCCCTCTCGCGGTGAATACATAAACGCAAAAATGGAAGCAAACTTAACCTGCCTCACCAAATCCAAAGTGTCCAAAAATTCCTCTTCTGTTTCGGTTGGAAAGCCCACAATAAAATCGCTGGTGAGAACTATGTTTGGAACAAGCGCTTTAATTTTTTGGATGATTTGCAAATACTTTTCGTGGGTGTAATTGCGGTTCATAAGTTTTAAAATTCTGTTGTTTCCACTCTGTGCAGGCAAATGCAAACTTTTAATCATTTTTGGGTTGTATGCTATCTCTTCAATCAGTTCGTCTGTGATGTCTTTTGGATGCGATGTCATAAAGGTTATTTGAAAATCCCCTTCAATTTTGCTTATCTCTTTTAACAGTTGTGTAAAAGTCATTTGCGGCTGCAAATCCTTGCCGTATGAATTCACATTTTGGCCAAGCAAGGTGATTTTTTTATATTTGCCCTCGCTTACAATTTGCCTAATTTCGTTTAAAATGTTTTCTGGCTTTCGTGATTTTTCTCTACCACGCACATATGGCACGATGCAATATGTGCAAAAGTTGTTGCAGCCCTGCATGATGTTAACCCAAGCGTTGTCGCCGCTGGTGCGGTTATAGCCCTGAGTTTCGTCAAGTTCGCCCTCTTGCCACTGCTCAAAAACTCTTTTGTTTTTCGCTTCTTCTATGTAAGTGCCAAGGTTTGCCAAGTTGAAAGTTCCAATCACAATGTCAACAAACGGAAAAGTTTTTTTGATGTACTCCGCCGTGCTCTGCTTTTGCGTAGCACATCCACAAACCGCAATCAGCAAATTTGGGTTTGCCTTTTTTTGCCTTTTCAGCGCGCCCACATTGCCCAAAAATCTGTCCTCTGCGCCCTCTCTAATCGCACATGTGTTAAACACAATTATGTCTGCCTTTTCCCTGTCAGGTGTGAAAGAATAACCCTTGTTTTCAAGGATATACGCAATTTTTTCGCTTTCGTGAACATTCATTTGGCAACCAAATGTAACAATGTGATATAGCATAGTGATATTATACAAGATTTTAAAAAGTTTTGCAAATATTTTGCTTTTAAAGAGCCATATTAAGAAATATGAGGAAATTTGTCAAAATTTTTTCTTTGAGCATGATAATTTTGTTTGGAGCGGCCTTGCTGACTGCTTCATTATTTGTTGGAAGCACATATCTTAAATATTCCTCTCTCACTTTAAATGAAGAAAAGTTATCCTCGCCTGCACTGGCAGTTGAACTTTATGATTTTGAAAACCGTCCTTTAAAAGAGGAAAACACTTTTAACGGCGAATACGCAAAAATTTCCACCCTGCCAGATAATTTAAAAAACGCTTTTATCTCTATTGAAGATAAAAGTTTTTATTCTCATCATGGGCTAAACTACAAGCGCATTATAAAAGCAGGCATCAACAATGTGCTGTCGCACAGTTTAAAGGAAGGCGCGTCCACAATAAGCCAACAACTAATCAAAAACACTCACCTATCCGCCGAAAAAACTTTTGAGCGAAAAATTAAAGAAATTGTGCTGACAAGAAAACTTGAAAAAGCCCACACCAAAGACGAAATTTTGGAGTGCTATTTGAATGTTATTTATTACGGCAACAACTGCTATGGAATTGAAAATGCCGCAAATTATTACTTCTCTAAACCCGCCTCAAAACTTGAACTTGAAGAATGCGCCCTGCTTGCTGGAATGGTTAAATCTCCAAACAAATATTCGCCAATCTTAAAGCAGTCAGCAGCGATAGAGCGGCGCAACATTGTGCTGAGTGAAATGAAAAAAGACGGCTACATAACCGAGCAGCAGTGCCTAAGCGCTTGCAAAAAGCCGATAACTTTAAATTTGCAAGCGGAAGAGCAAAACGCGCTTAACTCTTACTCGCAAGCCGCTCTTGACGAGGCCTGCCAAATTCTTAAGGTACCTGCAAAAACCATAGCGATAAATGGATACAAAATCCACACCTATCTCGACAAAGACAAGCAACAGGCTTTAAAACAGGCGCTGAGCAGCGAGGATTTTAACTGCGCCGATCACGCAGCCATAGTTTTGGATTGCAACAGGCACGCTATAACCGCTTATCAAGCAAACAGCGCATATAAAGTTTTAGATGCAAGAAGGCAGCCTGGCTCAATCATCAAGCCAATCATAGCCTATGCCCCTGCGCTGAATGAAGACATCATCTCGCCTTCAACTCAAATTTTGGACGAGCAACTTGCGCTGGGCGAATACAACCCAAAAAATGTGGATGGTAAGTTTAGAGGCTATGTTTCCGCAACCGAGGCGCTTTCAAAATCAATCAACATTCCAGCAATTAAAGTGCTTTCATATGTGGGCATAGATAAAGCCAAGGCATATGCCGAAAGCATGGGCTTGGAGTTTGACGAACTAGACAACTCCTATGCTCTGGCACTTGGTGGAATGCGATATGGCGTGAACTTAAAGCAGGTTGCGCAAAGTTACTCCACTTTTGCCAATAATGGCATGTATGACGAGGCGAAATTTGTGGAATACATCACAGACGCCTCTGGAAAAATCATCTATCACCACAAGCCAAAACCTCAGCAAGTTTTGCGAGAGGATGCAACCTATCTTTTAACAACCATGCTGCAAGACGCCGCAACCACTGGCACTGCAAAAGCGCTGAAAGATTTGGCCATTCCAATCGCTGCCAAAACAGGGACAGTTGGCAAAGGCAAAGATAACATTGACGCTTGGTGTGCGGCATACACGCCAGAGGAAGTTTGTGTGGCTTGGGTGGGCAATCTTGACAACTCGCCAATAACCGTTGCAGGCGGAAACCAGCCTACAAGATGCGTGAAAAACTATTTCCAAGCCGAAAACGCTACTCCGTCGCCGTTTACTCAACCAGCCAGCGTTGTTGAGCGCGAGATTGATTTAATCAGCCTTGAAAACATGCATAAACTGGAACTCGCTTCGCCGTCCACGCCAGCAAGATTTAAGCAAACTGCCCTGTTTTCCATTTTCAACTTGCCAAAAGATGTTTCACAAAATTTTGTGGAGGTGGGCGAAACAAAATTTGATGTGAAAAGCAGCGGCTCTACCGCCGAAGTGTGCTTTACGCCACAAAGGCATTTAACCTACTGTTTTTATGATGGCAAAACCTTGCTTAAACAGATTGCCGGGCAAACCCAACCGCAACAGTTGCAACTTAAAGTAAGCAGTGGCAACTTAAAAATCACGGTTGGATTTGATGAAAAAAATTTAAAAACATATGAGTTTAAATTAAAAAAAGAGGCTATCGCTCAGCCTCAAAATGATAAATGGTTTATTTAATTATTCGTCGTCTCCCCCAACGTCAAGAGGAAGCCCGTCTTTATTAACTTCATCTATAATCAGTTTTTCAATTTCGTTCAGCACATCTGGATTTGCTTCAAGATATGCCTTGGTGTTTTCCTTTCCCTGACCAATTTTTTCGTCTTGGTAAGAGAACCAAGAGCCAGACTTTTTGATTATTCCAAACTGCAAAGCAAGGTCAACAATGCAGCCGGTTTTGGAAATGCCTTTGCCATAGATTATGTCAAACTCGGCAACTTTAAATGGAGGAGCAAGTTTGTTTTTAACCACTTTAACTTTGGTTTTGTTTCCAATAACATTTGCGCCGTCTTTGATTGCCTCGCCTTTTCTTACATCAAGCCTTACGCTTGCATAGAATTTAAGCGCTTTTCCGCCCGCTGTGGTTTCTGGTGAGCCATAAATAACACCAATTTTATCCCTAAGTTGGTTGATGAAAATCACAGTGGTGTTGCTTTTGTTGATTGCGCCAGTAAGTTTTCTAAGCGCTTGTGACATCATTCTGGCTTGAAGGCCAACATGGTTTTCGCCCATTTCGCCATCAATCTCCGCCTTAGGAGTGAGCGCTGCAACACTATCCACAACCACAACATCCACGCCACCAGAACGCACAAGCATATCGCAGATGTTAAGTGCTTGCTCGCCGTTGTCTGGCTGTGAAACATACAAATCCTTTAAAACCACGCCAAGTTTTTCAGCATAACTTGGGTCAAGCGCATGTTCGGCGTCAATGAAAGCCGCTGTCCCGCCCATCTTTTGTGCCTCAGCAATAATATGCAATGACACTGTGGTTTTACCAGAAGATTCTGGCCCATAAATTTCAACAACTCTGCCTCTTGGCACACCGCCAATTCCAAGCGCCAAATCAAGAGTGAGGCATCCTGTTGGAATTACATCCACCTTTTGATTTGCGTTGTCGCCCAATTTCATGATTGAGCCTTTTCCATATTGTTTTTCAATTTGGCTTAATGCCTCGGCAAGTGCGTCTTCTTTTGCTAATTTCTTTTCCATAACTCTCTCCTAATTTCTAAATATCTGTTTAAATTCTTTTTCACTTATCATAATTTCGCGCTCATCACCGTCGCTGGAAATGTAGCCAAGGTCGGTCATATCCTGTATGATTTTTTGCGCACGGTTATCATCAAGGTTGAACCTGCTTGCAATTTTGTCAGCGCTAATCACGCCCTCATCAATAAATTCTGCCATCACATCTGGAATAATCAAATCAAACTGCACATCCTCAGCAGGTTGAGGTTTTTCCTTTAAAACATGGAAGTTTTTAACAATGTAACCAATGCCCGATGTGATTGTAAGAATTGTGGTGATTGCAAGTAAGATGATTAAAATCACATTCAAAACTGTGTTTGCAGTGCCCTCAATGGATGGATAGAACTCCACAACAAGGAATGCATAAATCATGTACAAAAAGATTGTAACATCCTGGAAAGCAGCCTTGATTTTGCCAGATTTATCAGCGGCAAGCACAAGTTTTTTTGTTGCTGCAATTTGGCGGAAAGCACTTATAATCAATTCTCTTCCCAAAATTATAATCGTGCATAAAATTCCCAGCCACACAGGCGTAACTGCTGGCAAAGCGCTGACAAAGCCGTCACCCGTAACAGGCCAAGCAACAATCAGCAAAAGCCCGCTCATCACCAAAATTTTGTCGGCGATAGGGTCTAAAAATTTGCCTAAATCGGTCACCAGCCCTCTTTTTCTTGCAATTCTGCCGTCAATGTTGTCTGTTATAGCAGCAATTCCAAATATAAGCGCAGCCACAAGTTTGCCATATGGAATGAAATCTGCCATAAAGAAGAAGATTACCAGCGGAATTAAGCAAATTCTTGAAATTGTTATTTTGTTTGGTAAATTCACTTTATTTCTCCTTTAAAACTATTCCCGTCAAAATCGGTTATTTGCACTTCCAGCATCTGCCCGACTTCCACATTTCCATTATCCACAATTTTGACATCAAAGTCAACTGATGGAGAAAGAATTTCGCTATGACAACTATAAACTCCATTTTCTTCATCAAAATAATCGACAAGAACTTTCTCAATTCTTCCAATTTGTTGCATGGCGTTTTGCTCTGCCACCTTTTGCTGCACTTTTTGCACGCCTTTTAGGCGCCTAAGTTTGGTGAATTTTGACACCTGATTTTTCATAAAGAAACTCACCGTGTTTTCTTCACGGAAATATGGGAAAAAGCCCACATAATCCAGCCTTGCAGTCTTTAAAAATTCAAGCAGTTTTTTGTATGCTTTTTCAGTTTCGCCAGGGAAACCAACCATAAAAGTGGAGCGCAACTTGATTTGCGGATAAAGCGTTTTAATCTTTTTAACAAGCCCTCTAACAAACTGCTCATCACCGCGCCTGCGCATATTTTTTAACACATCATTGTCTATGTGCTGCAAAGGTATGTCAAGATAGTTGCACATCTTAGGCTCGCTTGCAATAAACTGCAAAAGTTCATCCGTAATCATTTCAGGATACGCATAATGAATTCTCACCCATTGCAAGTTTTTAATTTTGATAAGTTTTTTGCATAGTGCAATCAGCATCGGCTTTCCATATATATCCACGCCGTATCTGGTTGTGTCCTGAGCCACCAAAATAATCTCTTTAATTCCTCTGCTCACAAGCAGTTTTGCCTCACTTACAAGTTCGTCCATTTCCACGCTTTTGTAACTGCCACGAATTCGAGGAATAGTGCAAAATGCGCAAACATTGTTGCAGCCGTCTGCTATTTTTAAATAGGCATAACCACTATATGTAGTAAGAATTCTGTCATAACTCTCAGCACATTTTGTTTTTGGCACGCCGTAAAGTTCTTCTATTATGTTCACAATATTTTTATTATCCCTCAGTTTAACAATGGCGTCAGCGCTTGGAAAAGCCTGTTTTAATTCATCATAATGGCGCTGAGGCAGGCAGCCGGTTATAATAAGTTTTTCAATAACTCCCGCCTTTTTTAGCGCCTCCATTTCGATGATATTATCTATCGCCTCCTGCTTTGCTGGCAAAATAAAGGCACAGGTGTTGACAAGCACAATGTCAGCATCCTGCACATCTTGTTCAATTTTAAAACCATATTTAGAAAGCAAAAAAAGCATCTTTTCAAGGTCCACTCGGTTTTTATCACAACCGAGTGAAATGGCAGATACTTTTTTTGTTTTTAATTCATCTTTTGTCATATTGCCCTCTTACTCGTAATTGTCGCCAAATATTTGATAGAACTCTTCCAAAGTGATGTAAACATTTCTTGGCTTAGCGCCATCAGCAACAGAGATATATCCCATTTCTGTCATTTGGTCAACAATCTTTCCTGCCCTTGGATAGCCGATTGACAAGCGGCGTTGTATCATTGACACAGAGGCTTGACCTGCATCAATACAAATCTTCAAAGCCTCAGGAAGCAGTGGGTCCATTCCACCCTTTTCACCAAATTCGCCACCATTATTTTTTGGCATGTTGTTGATTGCGTCTTGAATGTCTTTATCAAAAATTGGCTCGTTGTTTAAGGTTACATAGTTTACGATGTCGGCAATTTCACGAGTGGTGATAAAGCAGCCCTGCACACGCTTAGGCGCTGAGGAGTATTCCTGCGGCGCGTAAAGCATATCACCGTGCCCAAGCAGTTTTTCAGCACCCGTCATGCCAAGAATGACATCCGAGTTCACCCTGCTTGCCACTTTAAACGCAATTCGCGATGGGAAGTTGGCTTTAATTCCACCTGTAACATATTCGGTGGTTGGATATTGCGTTGCCAAAATAAGATGAATTCCTGCCGCCCTCGCCTTTTGTCCAAGCCTGATAATTTTATCTTCAACTTCCTTTTTGCCTTGCATAATAAAGTCTGAAAACTCGTCGATGATAATTACAATAAACGGCATTTTCTTCTTTTTGCCACTTACCACTTCTGGGGTAAAGTTATACTCGTCAATATCTTTAACCCTCGCTTCACGGATGAGCCTAAACCTTCTTTCCATTTCGTCTGTTGCCCATTGCAAAGCGTTGGTTGCCTTGTTTACATCTGCAATAACCTTTGGAACAATGAGGTGTGGAATGCCTTCATATGGCATAAATTCAACCTGTTTAGGGTCGATAAGCAGCAGTTTGCAATCGTCTGGTGACGCCTTATACAACAGTGAAATTATGATGCTGTTAAGCATAACGCTCTTTCCAGAGCCCGTTGTTCCTGCAATCAAAAGGTGCGGCATTTTATTAAGAGCGCCCACCATAATTCTGCCAGTGATATCCTTGCCCACAGCGAATGACAATGGAGATTTTGCATTGTTGAACTCGTTGGAAATCAAAACATCTTTCAGCGAAACCATTGCAACTCTATCGTTTGGAACTTCCACGCCCACAACGTTTCTGCCCGGCACTGGCGCTTCAATTCTCACATCACCGCCGTTTGCCTCCAAAGCAAGCGCGATGTCGCTTGAAAGGTTGAGGATTTTTTTAACAGTTATGCCTGTTGGCATTTCAAGTTCATATCTTGTAACAGCAGGGCCAACAACAACGTTTTGAACTTTTGCTGGCACGCCGAAATCTTCCAATGTGTGTTCCAGCAGCCCTGTTTTTTCCGCGATGTTGTCATCAAATTCACTCATGTTTGTGGACTGAGTTGTAATTAAGTCAATAGGCGGTTTTGTGTAGTGATATGGCTTGTAGATTGACTCTTCTTCCTGTTCGTCATCATCAATGTTTACGAAGCGTTTGCGGCTTTCTGTTTGCGGCGGATTAGGGATAGAGAAATTGCCATCCCTTGCAAGTTCTTCTCGCGAAGTATTCTGCCGCGAGAATTCTTGATTATCAAGTCTATCCTCACGCTTTCCAAAGTCTCGGTCACTTTGCCTATCAAATTCTCTATTCTCGCTGCGGTCCAAGCCTCTGTCGCGTGTGTCAAAATCGCGCTCACGCACACTTTCACGTTCACGCCTAATCTCCTGCGAATGGCCATCGTCTGGCATACTTGGCGTGATATTATTTTCTTGCATAACCTCTTTGATTATGTCGTCCGCCTCGTTTACAAGTTGTTCAGGCTGCGCGTTTGCAACCTCGCTGACATTGCTTGGCGCTGGCGGCAGTTCCTCTTTTTTAAGGTTTTGGATGTTTGCATCCATCTCGCGCCTAAAAGATTGACTGGCAACGCCGTTCCTTGCGTAAGAACGGGCATCTTGCGAGAAATATGTGTTGATGTCCACTTCTGGCGGAGTGAGCAAATATTTTCTCAGCTGCTCACCTTGCAGTTGTTTTGGGTCAACCTTTTTTGGTGCTTGCGGCTTTTCCATTGGCACAATCGGCTCGTTGATGGCGCGTTTTGAAAGCCCAAGTTTTTGCCTGATTTCTTCCGTTCGAGAAAGTTTTTGCTCAACATTGCCGCTCATCACAACATTAACTTGCTGCTTTTCTGTCTGTTCGCGCTTAACCTCTTTGATGTTAAGTTTAACAGGCTTTTCTTGCGACTGTTGTTTTTTAAGATAAATGATTGCGTCAATATACAGCGCAAGACAAATTACAAAAGCAATGCTGAAAATAACAAACGCCCAAACATAGTTTGTCAAATACAAAATGCATGTGGTGAAAAGCCCAAAAACAATTCCACCAGCGGTGTGTTTTAATGTGTAGTTGCTTGCCAAATACTCGCCAAAACTTCCCGACTTATCCCCCACCACAGCAAGTTGAATTATGCAGAATAAAAAGAAAATTGTCAGGTATAAAAGAATGGCATATTTTTTTGAAAGTTTATATTTTTTGTTGTTTAAAAAGCCAACACCTAAAAGAAATAATAGAATAAACAAAACATATGCAAAATAGCCAAATGTGCCCAATAGAAAATCTTGCATAAACCCTACAAGGTTTGTGAGTAAAAAGAAAAATGCGAGGCAAGAAATGGTTATAAGCACAATTCCCGCAATTTTCTTCGCATTTGGATTTACACCATTTTTATGTTTTTTATGAACTTTATACTCAGCCATAATGTAATTATAGCATACAAAAATTAAGTTTGCAAATTTCTAAGTGGAAAAATACTTTATTTTTTTGTCAAAATGCCACATTTTACTCTATTCCAGCCAAATTGTTGGAAACTGTTACAAGTTCAAAGCCCTGTCCTTGCAAAGTGTCAATAATTTTTGCAAGCGCTTCAAGAGTGCTTTCGGTTGGATGCATCAGGATAAAATCTCCACCTTTGGCGTTTTCAATCGCCCTGTTGTAGATTAAATCAGCATCCTGGTCGCGCCAATCGATGGTGTCGCGCGTCCACATGATGGTTTTATAGCCAAGTTCTTCCGCGCACTCAATGGTTTGGCTGTTAAACGCACCACTAGGCGGAGCAAACAAGTTCATTTCTTTGCCAGTTATGCTTTTAACAAGATTATGAGTTGTTGAAATTTCCTTTTTACTGCTTTCGGCGGTAAGTTTGTCGTGGTCTTTATGCGAATATGCGTGGTTGCCAAGTTCATGGCCGCGCTCTACCATTGAAACAAGCAGTTCTTCATTGTCGGCTGCCCACACGCCGCCCACAAAAAAGGTTGCTTTAACATCTTTTTCGTCCAAAATATCAAGCATATCACCCAAATACTCAGTGCCCCAGTAGACGTTTATCATCAAACTGATTTTATTTGAGGTTGTATCGCCCTGATAGATTGCCCCTTGCGCCGTGGAGGCCTCTTGCGACCCTTTATTAAGCGTAACGCCAAAAGCCACCGCAATGCCTATTATGACAATCAGCCCCAATATGCAAAGGTTTACAATATATTTTCTAAACACAAAAACATTTAACTTTTTCATGCTTCTAATCTATGCTGGCATAAAAAAATCAAGAACTGTTTTGTCCTTGATTTTTGAAATTTAGGTTTGTTTATTTGCATTTTTCAACAAGTTTCATGTCTACTCTGCCTTTATCGTCAATTTTGATGACTTCAACTTTAACTTTATCACCAATCTTAACAACATCTTCAACCTTTTCAACACGTTTTGAAGAGAGTTTTGAAATGTGAATCATTCCCTCTTTGCCGCCTGCAATTTCAACGAAAGCGCCGAAACTCATAATTCTTACAACTGTTCCTTCATAAACTTTGCCAACCTCAAAGTCTTCAACAATGTTCATGATAATCTGTTTAGCCCTTTCAGCCTTAGCAGTGTCTTCACTTGCAATAAACACTTGTCC
>CALVTD010000007.1 GCA_944359935.1 uncultured Clostridia bacterium
ATTCTTCCATCAAGAATAAGTTTTTCCAGGCTGAGCCTTGCAATTTCTCTTCTAATTGGGTCGAATGAAGAAACTGTGATGCTTTCTGGTGTGTCGTCGACAATAAGTTCAACGCCGGTTGCGCTTTCAATGGCACGGATGTTTCTGCCTTCTCTTCCAATTATCCTGCCTTTCATTTCGTCAGTTGGAAGTGGAACCACAGAAACCGTCATTTCGGTTGAAAGGTCAGTTGCGCATTTTTGTATTGCGGAAGCCACGATGTCGCGCGCTTTTTTGTCGCCTTCCTCTCTCGCCTCATCTTCAATGCGCTTGATGATAAGGCCGGCTTCTTTTTTTGCCTCGTCTGTCATGCTTGAAACCAACATATTTTTGGCATCCTGTTTTGTCATGCCACTGATTTTTTCAAGTTTTTCAAGCATGTCAGTTTTAATTTGTTGTTGCTGTTCAATCTCGTCGTTGAGTTTGGTTTTAGCCTCCTCAATTTTCTTTTTATCTTCTTCAATTTGTTCGCTTTTTCTATCCAAAGAAAGTTCTTTGTTTTCGATAAATTTTTCTCTTTCGGTTAACCTTTCTTCGCTTTTTTGAATTTCGCTTCGTCTTTCTTTTAACTCTGCTTCAACTTCTTCGCGATATTTGTGGCTTGCCTCTTTTGCTTCAAGTGAGGCCTCTTTTTTTATGGTCTTTGCTTCTGCATATGCCTCTTCGATAATTCGAACCGCGTTCGATTTGTTTTTACCGAGTTTTTTTGTTGCAATCAATTTATACAAACCTATTCCGCCGCCAATTCCAACGGCAAAACATGCTAACGCAATTACAACGGCAATCGCAGGAGCAACAGCACCAATTATGCTTATGCTCATACTTTTACCCCTTTTGTTAGATTATGGAAAACAAAATTTCCACTTTTAAAGTATACCTTATTTTTATTTCCAAGTCAAATTATTTTAAATACATATATATAAAATATTATATATACTTATTATTAAAAAAAGCCTTGCGGCTTTTAGTAGGTAAAGTTAGATAAAAATTGTTGTTTAAATTCAGGAAATCTATCCTGCAAAATGGCTTCCCTTGCCTGTGAAGCAAGCCGTGTAAGAAACCTTAGGTTATGGATTGAGATAAGCGTTGCGCCAAGCATCTCGCCAGCGTTGATTAAATGGCGAATATAACTTCGCGTGTAATGCTTGCAGGCATAACAGTCGCAACCCTCTTCAATCGGCGAGAAATCTTCTTTGTACTTAGCGTTTTTGACAACAAGTTTGCCTTCTTTAACAAATGCTGTGCCGTTTCTAGCAATCCTGGTTGGAAGCACACAATCCATCATGTCAACGCCTCTGGCAAACCCTTCAATCAGGCAATCTGGCGAGCCAACGCCCATAAGATACCTAGGTTGGTCGTGCGGCAGAACGGGATTAAGTTCGTCCAAAATGTCATACATAACACTTTTCTCTTCGCCCACAGATAGTCCCCCAATGGCAATTCCACACTTTGCATACGGCAGGCAATCCTTAACGCATTCCAGCCTTAAATCTTTAAAAACATTGCCCTGCACGATTGGAAAAAGCATTTGATTTGGGTTTTTTTGATGTGCGTAGCAGCGTTCCAGCCAAAGTTTTGTCAATCTTTTTGCTTCCAACGCCTCCTCATAACTTGCGCCAGCCTCCGAACATACATCAAGTTGCATAACAATGTCAGAACCAAGAGCATTTTGTATGTCGATGCATTTTTCAGGGCTCATAAATCTCTTTTCACCACTTAGATGTGAGGAAAATTCCACGCCCTCATCGCTCATTTTTCTCAATTTTGAAAGTGAAAACACCTGAAAGCCACCGCTATCCGTTAAAATTGGCTTGTCCCAATGCATAAATTTGTGCAGGCCGCCTGCTTTTCGTATGATTTCCTCTCCTGGACGAAGGTGCAAATGATAGGTGTTTGACAGTATAATCTGCGCGCCAAGTTCGTTAAGCATTTCAGGAGTAACACCTTTCACTGTTGCCTGAGTTCCCACAGGCATAAAAACAGGCGTTAAAATGTCGCCGTGCGGCGTGTGAAAAATGCCCGCTCTGGCGCCGGTTGTTGGACATTCTTTAACTATTTCAAAACTAAAATTCTTCATAATACCCCTAGATATTGTATTATTTATGTCATAATAATCACTATTTAAAAAAACATGCATCACCAAAACTGAAAAATCTGTATTTTTGTTTGACCGCTTCTTCATACACTTTCATGGTTTCATCTCTGCCAATAAATGCGCTTACAAGCATGATTAAAGTGCTTTCTGGCAAATGAAAGTTTGTTATAAGTGCGTCCACTGCTTTGAATTTATAGGATGGATAGATGAAAATGTTTGTGTCTGTTTTCATTGGCATAAAAATGCCACTATCGTTGCAGGCGGTTTCCAGCACCCTAACGCTGGTTGTGCCCACCGCAATAATTCGTTTGCAGGCTGCTTTGGCTTTGTTTAAAATTTCGGTATTTTGTGGGCTCATCTCAATAAATTCGCTGTGCATTTCATGCTTTAAAATATTGTCTTCCTTTACTGGTCTAAAAGTTCCAAGCCCTACATGCAACAGCACTTCAACAATTTGCACGCCCTTATCTTTTATTTTTTGTAGCAGTTCAGGTGTAAAATGCAGTCCTGCTGTTGGAGCGGCGGAAGAGCCTTCAATTTTGCTGTAAACTGTTTGGTAGCGCTCGGCGTTTTTGAGTTTTTCTTTGATGTATGGTGGAAGTGGAACAGTTCCAACTTCGCTTAACCTGTGCTCAAAAGTGCCGTCAAAATCAAATCTCACTTCGATTAACCCATACTCACCTTTTTTTGTCACGATGCAAGAAAGATGCTGACTGAAAGTTATTCTGTCGCCCTCTTTAAGGCGTTTGGTTGGCCTTGCAATGCATTGCCAGTTTTTTAAATCCATGCGTTTTTGCAAAAGCAATTCAATTTTGGCACCAGTGTCTTTATAGCCATACAATCTTGCCGGCAGCACACGAGTGTTGTTGATTACAAGAACATCATTGTCGGTTAGATACTCTATTATGTCATGAAAAATCCTATGCTCAATCTTCCCTGTTTTTTTATCGTAGACAAGCAGCCTGCTGCTGTCGCGTGGCTCAACGGGAGTTTGAGCAATAAGTTCTGGCGGAAGGTCATAGTAATATGATTTTTTACTGAGTAAGTCCATCTTTTTCCTTTATTTATTTTCTGGCATCGCCGTCCCCATATGCTTATATGCTGGCTCTAATGCCACACGGCCGCGCGGAGTGCGTGCAATGAAGCCAAGTTGCAAAAGATATGGCTCATAAACATCCTCGATTGTGGAGGCATCTTCGCTTATTGTTGCAGCCAAAGTTTCCAAGCCAACTGGGCCGCCACTGAATTTGTGAATGATTGATTGCAAAATTTTTCTATCAATAAAATCAAGCCCAAGGTCGTCAATTTCCATTATGTCCAAAGTTTTGTCGGCAATACTTTTTGTAATTTTGCCCTCGCCGTGAACCTCGGCATAATCGCGCACGCGCTTTAAAAGCCTGTTTGCAATTCTAGGTGTCCCGCGCGAGCGTTTTGCAATTTCGCGGCTTGCGCCCTCGTCAATTTGGATGTTTAAAATTTTTGCAGAGCGATTGATAATCACTTGCAGTTCATCAACGCTGTATAACTCTAACCTGCAAATTATTCCAAACCTGTCGCGGAGTGGATTTGTAAGCATTCCTGCCCTGGTTGTTGCGCCAATAAGGGTGAACGGTTGAATTTTAAGGCGCATGTTTTTTGCAGATGGCCCCTTGCCCACAATAAAGTCAAGGGCGAAATCTTCCATGGCAGGATACAAAATTTCCTCAACGGTTTTGTGCAAACGGTGAATTTCGTCAATAAACAAAACATCATTTTCATTGAGGTTTGTTAATATTGCAGCAAGGTCTGCGGCATGTTCAATGGCAGGGCCAGAAGTTATTTTAAGTTGGCTGCCAAGTTCGTTTGCAATGATGTGCGAAAGAGTTGTTTTGCCAAGGCCTGGCGGGCCGTATAACAGCACATGGTCAAGGCTTTCCTTTCGCGATTTTGCGGCTTGAATGTAAACAGAAAGGCTTTCTTTAATTTTGGCTTGACCTACATACTCATCAAAACTGGTTGGCCTAAGTGAATTTTCAATTTCAGCATCAGTAAGGTTTTTGGTGCTTGTTATAAATCTGTCTTCCATTATCCTCTATACCCCCTTAATGATTTTGAAATAATTTCCTCAGCAGTTGAAGTTGCTGTCGCATTGCTTTTTGCAAGTTGATATGCTTGGTTTTTATTTACGCCAAGTGAAACAAGTGTTTCCACAGCCAGCGTTAAAGCGTCTTCATCATATTCAAATTCTTTTGCTTCTTCCTCGCTCACAACACCGAGAGGCGAAATTTTGTCTTTAAGTTCAAGGCACAGCCTTTCAGCCGTCTTTTTGCCTAGCCCTTTTATGGATGAAAGCGAGTGTAAATCTTGCCTGATGATTGCGTTTATAAGTTGCGAAATAGGCAGGCCTGAAAGAATGGAAAGTGCCATTTTTGGGCCTATACCTGAAACCTGAGTGAGTTTTAAAAACAACTGCTTTTCCTCTTTTGATGAAAAACCAAATAAGGACACATCGTCTTCTCGCACGGCCATATAGGTGTAAACTTTAACAGTTTCGCCCTCTTCTGGCAAGGAAGCAAGTGTGTTGTTTGAAACGAAAAGCGAGTAGCCCACGCCGTTTACATCAAGGCAAACGCTGCCCTCCAATTTTTCTTCAATAATTCCCACTAAAAATGAAATCATGTTAACTCCTTAAATTTTGTTTGTGTTAAGCATTGGGCTGGTTTGAGCGTGTGTGAGAGCCACTGCAAGCGCATCGGCGGCATCATCGGGCTTTGGAATTTCTTTCAGCCCAAGAATGTTTTTAACCATAAATTGAATTTGCGCTTTTTCTGCCCTGCCTTGACCGGTTAATGCTTGTTTAATTTGCATTGGTGTGTATTCAAAAATGTTTCCGCAATATTTTTGAGCGGCAAGCAAAATCACACCTCTTGCCTCAGCAACAGGAATGACTGTTTTTTGATTTTTAAAATAAAAAAGTTCTTCAATTGCAACAGCGTCGGGCTTATAAGTTTGAAAAAGAGAAATAAGGGCACTTTCAATATTGCTTAATCGCACCGAAATGCTATCCTCTTTTGGTGTTGTAATCACTCCGTAATCGATAACTTGGTTTGATTTTGACGTGTCAATTAGCCCATAGCCTATGATTGCGTAACCTGGGTCTATTCCTAGAATTTTCATAGTTAAATTTTATATTATTTTATATAATTTTGTCAATCAAATGATGGGGCGCTGAGCAAGTTTTTTGGCGCAGCCAAAAAAAGGTTGCCGTTTGGCAACCTTGGCTTGGAAAAGCCTTTCCAAGCGCTTGCTCAGCGCTATTCTTCGTCCTCAGGAAGATTTACGTTGTGGTAAACCTCTTGCACATCGTCAAGTTCTTCCAAAACTGAAATCATTTTTTGGAAAGTGGCAAGTTTTGTCTCATCCAAATCTACATACATGTCAGGCACTAAACTCGACTGCGACATCACGATGTTGTATCCCAATTTTTCCAGTGCCTCTTTAACCGAGTTCACCTCATTTGGCGCAGTGATAATTTCCACTTCGTCATCATGCTCAATCACATCCTTTGCGCCAGCCTCCAAAGCATCCATCATCAGTGCATCGCTGTCAAGCCCCTCTTCTCTTGGCACGATTATGATGCCTTTTCTTTGGAAGAGATAACTTACGCACCCGTTTGAACCAAGTGCCCCGCCATGCTTATCAAAGGCGTGCCTAACATCGCCTGCTGTTCTATTTTTATTGTCGGTCAGGCATTCAACAATCACTGCTGAGCCGCCCACGCCATAGCCTTCGTATACGATGGATTCATAGTTAACTCCGCCGTTTTCGCCTGCGGCCTTTTTGATGCTTCTGTCGATGTTGTCGTTTGGCATATTGTTTTGTTTAGCCTTGGCAATAACCGCCCTTAAAGTTGGGTTGCTGGCTGGGTCTGGCCCGCCTGCTTTAACAGCAACGGCAAGTTCCCTGCCAATTTTTGTGAAGATTTTGCTTCTTGCGGCGTCCATCTTGCCTTTTGTGGCTTGAATGTTATGCCATTTTGAATGTCCTGACATGTTTACCTCCTATTTTCTTTTTGATGCGATTTCAAACATAATCACAGAGCCGCTTACAGCAGCGTTTAAACTTTCAATGCCCTTGTTCATTGGTATTGTAAGCGTGATTTGGCAGATGTCTGCCACCTCTTTACTAACGCCACTGCCTTCATTGCCAATAACAATTCCAAGTGGCGATGTTGGGTTAAATTCAAACACACTTTGCCCTTTCATATCTGTTTTTGCAAGGGTTAAGTTGTTTTCTTTTGCAAAAGTTATAAATTCCTGCTCGCTCATAGAGTAAACTGGAATGTTAAATAACGCGCCTGCCGAACTTCTAACAAGTTTTGCGTTGGTTGGCTTAACGCCGTCTAACAAAAACACACAATCCATGCCCGAGGCAAGTGCGCTTCTAATAAGCGATCCAACATTGCCAGGGTCTTGAAGCCTGTCAAGCACCAAAAAGTCTTTTTTTGGACATAATACAACATCTTGTGTGTATTCTAACATAACAACCACACCGCGTGGTGTTTTAACATCCGCCAGGTCTTGTATTACAGATGAGGTTGTTAAGTATTTTTCGCAATTTATGTTTGGAAATAGGCTTTCATCTGTTGCCAAAGCAAGCAGTGGTTTTGCGCCTTGTGAAATTGCATCATTTATAATTTTTTGGTTATCTAAAAAAAGCAAAAAATCGTTTTCTCTTTTTTGCTTTTTCAGTTTTTTAACAAGTTCTCCACTTGCCTTCATCATATTTATGCTTTAACCTCTGCAACAAGTGCCTTGAAAGCCTCAGGGTCTTTAACAGCGATGTCTGCAAGCACTTTTCTGTTAAGGTCGATGTTCTTTGCTTTTAAGCCTGCGATAAATTTGCTGTATGAGATGTCGTTAATTCTGCATGCAGCGTTAATTCTGGTTATCCAAAGAGCACGGAAATCTCTTTTCTTCTGTTTTCTGCCGATGTAAGCATACATTCCGCTTTTCATAACCTGTTCACGAGCGGTTCTGTAAAGTTTAGATTTTGCTCCACGATAGCCTTTTGCTTGTTTAAGTATTTTTCTGCGTTTTTTAACCGCATTTACAGTTCTCTTAATTCTCATAATGCCCTCCTACTTACTTAGCACCAAGAAGAGATTTAATATTGTCAGAGTTTTTGCCTGCAATATATGAACCTTTTCTAAGTTTTCTTTTTCTTGCTTGTGATTTGTTTGTTAAGAAATGTCCTTTGGTTGGACGAGCATACTTAACTTTGCCTGTTGCGGTGAGTTTAAAACGCTTTTTTGCACCACTATGTGTTTTCTGTTTTGGCATGTCCTTTCTCCTTTTAAATTATTTTTTTGGGCTAACAACAACTATGATATTTCTGCCATTTACTTCTGGCTCTTTTTCACAAGTTCCCATATCTTCAAGTTTTGCGGCAAAGTTTTTTACAACCTCAATGCAAGTTTTTGCATAAGCCTGCTGCCTTCCCCTCATACGCAAAGATATTTTAACCTTGTTGCCTTCTGCAAGAAATTTTTTGGCATTGGTTACACGATAAGCAATATCGTGGTCGCTGATTGTCATTGAAAGTTGAATTTCTTTGACTTCAACGATTTTTTGATTTTTCTTCAATTCCTTTTCTTTTTTTATGGCGTCAAATTTATATTTGCCGTAATCCATAAGTTTGCAAACTGCTGGTTTTGCAGCGCCGTTCATAAGCACAAGGTCAACACCTTTATCATCTGCCAATGATTGCGCCTTAGCAAGTGGAAGCACACCCAACTGCGTTCCATCTTCATCAATCAACCTAACTTCGTCTGCTGTGATTTGGTCATTGATTAAAAGTTCTTTAAATATGGTCGTTGTCTCCTTTTAAAAAAATTGGTGGAATGCAAGAACATTTCCACCAAAAAAACTTTAAACCAAATATTTTAAAATTTTTTAACACGGTCTAAATCCAATGTTTGACCGGTGAGAAGTGGAAACTTCTGCTTTCGACTTCATTATATTAACACACCTGTTTAATCTTTGTCAACTGTTTTTTTGCAATTTTTATTTCTTTTATAAAAAAATATTTTATCTATTATTCTGCCGAGTTTTAAAATAATTTTGTTTGCATTCTTTATTGCGTGGCCTTTCATTAAAGCCTTAAAAAGAATGGTTAGCCCTGCAATCAACGAACTTACAAGCGTTGAAATAAGCATAACAATGCTTGGATGCGAGATGTTGCGCGCAAGCGAAAGAATTATGCATGCTCCTGCTGCACCAGAGAGTATGCCGCAAATATCCCCCACAACATCTGCGCAAAACGAGCAAACCTTTTCGGAGTTCTTTTTAAGCCTCAGTGCCACTTCACTGCCCGGCACATTTTGAGCAAGTTGCGTTTTAAAAAAATCTTCGTCTGCACTTGTAACTGCAATGCCAATCATGTCAAACACCACACTTATAAAAATGAAAAGCGCGATTGTAAAGCAAGCAATCACAGCCCCAAGTTGCGACAGCACAGTTTGGCTGAATAGAGAAAATAAAGACGACAAACAAAGCGAAATAATAAACATTTTAAACGCCCATTTATATCGTTTAACTTCCAGCGCCGTTGTTTTCACCTTTTTATTTTTCACATAATAAATATATTTAATTAAAATTTATAATATGAAAAAACCAGCATTAACGCTGGTTTAATAAACAATAATTTCATCCAATTTTTTGGAAAGGCTTTCTTCTTTAACAAACAGTTTTTCGCCTGTCTGGCGTATGGTGATTTCAACCTGACCGTTTTCAATGGTTTTTTTTTTTTTTTCAATTCTTACAGGAATGCCCATAAGTTCGCTGTCTGTAAACTTGACGCCTGCCGATGTAAGCCTGTCATCATACAGCACTTCAAAATTTTCAGCGGTAAGTTTTTTGTAAAGCCACTCTGCCTTTTCTTTCACCACAGGGTTGTCCAAGCGAATTGGGCAAAGATAGATATGCCATGGCGCAACGCTCATTGGCCAAACCAGGCCTTTTTCATCACAATTCTCTTCGGCGATGCTTGCCAGGCATCTGCCAATTCCAATGCCATAACAACCCATGATAGGATTGATTGAACTGCCGTCTGGCATATGCACGCTAAGCCCCATTTTTTGAGTGTATCTTGTGCCAAGTTGGAAGATGTTGCCAATTTCGATGCCGTTTTTTACAAGCAGTTTTGCGCCGCAAACTGGGCATCTGTCGCCCTCTGCAACTTTGGAAATATCAACAAATTTTTCTGGTTTAACATCTCTTGTGATGGAAACGCCTTGATAGTGATATCCCTCTTTGTTAGCACCAGTAACAAAACTTTCCAGCCCCTCCAAAGACCTGTCAAAATAAATTTCCGCGTTTGGAACATTCAAGTCTACGCAACCGATGTTACCTTTAACAAGTCCGCTATCCTGCAAATCTTTTATTGCAATTTCGCCGCCGACAAGGTTTTTGAGTTTGGCTTCGTTAACCTCTCTATCCCCTCTTAAAAAGGCAATCACAACCCTGTTTTCATCGCCTATAACCGCATAGCAAACCGCTTTTGCAATTTGATTTGGGCGTTTGTTGAGGTTTGAGCAGACCTCGTCTATGGTTTTAGCCTCACCAGTAAACACCTCTTGCTTAACGCCAAAAATATGGTCGTTTTCAGGCATTTCGCTGGTTGCCACATCAATGTTTGAAGCGCTGTCGCATTCTGGGCAAATTACGATTGTGTCTTCACCGATGTCGGTTAAAAGTTGAAATTCATCTGCAACCTTTCCGCCCATCATGCCGCTGTCAGAGTGAACAGCAATCACATTTTTAAGCCCCATTCTATGGAAGATTTTAAAATATGTGTCATACAAGGTTTTGTAATACTCTTCGAGGTCTTGCTGCGTTGCGTGGAAAGAGTAGGCATCTTTCATCAAAAATTCTCTAACCCTGATTAAGCCTGCCCTCGCCCTTGCCTCATCTCTAAACTTGGTTTGAATTTGATAAATCATGAAAGGCAGTTGTTCGTAACTTTTAATTGTGCCAAGTGCGGCGTGCACAGCCGCTTCTTCATGCGTCATGCCCAAAACAAGGTCGTGATTAGAGCGGTCTTTAAAGCGCACAAGTTCCTGGCCGATGGAAGAATATCTTCCGCTTAAATCCCAAAGTTCTCTTGGCATAACAACTGGAAACAAAACCTCTTGTCCGCCAACTGCGTCCATCTCTTCGCGAATGATGTCTTGAATTTTTTTGCTAACCCTTTCCGCAGGCGGCATAAAGGTGTAGATGCCGTTTGCCACTTGTTTTATGTATCCCGCTCTTGAAAGAAATATGTGGCTTTTTGAAGTTGCGTTTGCTGGCGCGTCTTTTAACCTTTCGCCAAGGAGTTTTGATATTCTCATTCCATCTCCTCCAATTTAAGTTTATCAAGTTCTTTTTTGATTTCAAAGATTTTGCCTTTGGTTACTTTAAGTTCGTTATAGCAAAATTTAATAAGTTCCATGCCCTCTTCAAAAAGCGAGGTTGCCTGTGAAAGCGGCAGGCTTTGTGAAGACAGTTTCTCTACAATATCACCTAATTTTTGAATTGCAATTTCATATGTCATTTTTTCACCTCTGTTGGAGTGGCAACAACTTTGCCATCATAAAAATTAACTGTTATGTTTGATTGTAGCACAACTTTTTCAGCCTTGTCAACAACTTTGCCCTGCTGCTCAACTTTGGCATATCCGCGCTTTAAAATATCCAAAGGATTTAATTTATTAAGCGAATTTTCAAGCATGCCAAGTTCAAAATTTTTGTTTGCGACAAAACTGTCTGCAATGTTTTCGAAGGATTTTTGATATTTTTCAAAGATTAAAATTTTGTTGTCGATAAAACGGTTAAGTTGCCCCGCAAAAGCCCCTACAAGCCTGTCCAGCGCGGTTTTTTGAGCCATTTTGTCATGCGTCAATAATTCTGCCGCGGCGGAAGGTGTTGGTGCGCGAAGGTCGCTTACAAAGTCGATTATTGTAAAGTCGGTTTCATGGCCCACAGCACTGACGATAAACTTTTGACAAGCAAAGGTGGCTCTGGCAACAATTTCTGTGTTGTATGCCGCCAAATCTTCCAACGAGCCTCCGCCTCTTGCAACAATTATGGCGTCAATGGCATCATAATTTGAAAGCAAGTTGATTGCATTTGCAATTTCGGTTTCGGCGCCGTTGCCTTGAACTTTAACAGGAAAAAGCGCGATGTTGATGGAAGGGTCTCTGCGCCTTGCAATATTGCGAATGTCGTGAATAACAGCGCCCTCTTTGGAAGTGATTACGCCGATGGTTTTGATGTTCTCGGGTATAGGTTTTTTGCTGTTTGGGTCAAAAAGCCCCTCTTTTTCCAGTTTGTCTTTCATCATCAAAAATTGGGCATACAAATCTCCCTGCCCCTGCTTTTGAATTTTTTGCACAACAAAACTAAGCCTGCCGCCTTTTATGTAGTAGTTTGGCGAGCCTGTTACTATAACCTTATCGCCATCTTTAATTTCTGCCATGATGATTGGCGCAAAACAAACGCAGCCAACTGCCCCGCCCTCATCTTTAAGTGAAAAATAAATTGCGGTTTTGGAAAGCGACAATCCAAAAACTTCCCCAACAATTTTTATATTGTGGAGAAGTTCTTCCGCATCAAAAATTTGTTTTATATAGGTGTTGTATTGAGTTACCGTTAAGGTGTCAAACATTTTCACCTTCCTTAGCGTTATTTTTTATCACACTTGAAAGCACACCGTTTAAAAACTTAGGGCTCTCTGCCGACGAAAATATCTTTGCAATTTCCAGCGCCTCATTGATGGCAACGGCAGGAGGAGTTTTAACGAAATCAATCTCTGTGATAGCCTCGCATAAAAGCGCAAGGTCAACCTTATGCACTCTGTCAAGGCTGTAACCAACCAGCAGTGAGGATAGTTTTTGCTGTATTTGAGTTTTATGCAACTGATACTGCTCAAAAATCTGCTCTGCAAAAGGCTTGTCTTTATCTTTAATCTCTTGCCATAACTCCTCATCAAAAGGCTGAGAGTTGAACAGCCTTTCAAAGATAAGTTTAAAAGCAAGAATGCGCGAATCTCTTCTCATATCACATCCCTGCATCAATTCTGTCGCAGATTACATCCATAACATGCACGCTGATGTTGGATGCTTTCATTTCAACCATGCTTGACAAATTGTTTTTAATGTTTTCCTGAATGCGATATGCCAAATCTGGCACGGACTCACCAATATACACATCAACATACACATCTATTTTAAGTGTGCCGTTTGCCTCAAAATTGATTTTTACGCCTTCATAGTCGCCCTTGGCAAACAACTTTTGATACCAAGGCAGGCTGGAATTAGAAAGCCTTGCCACGCCTTTAATCTCCTTGGTGGCAAGGTTTACTATTGAATACAAAATGTTTTTATCGCAGGTTATTTTTCCGTCTTGATTATAGAGTTTTGTGTCAGCCATATTCTCTCCTGTTAATGCCTGTAAGGCACAATTTCCATAATCAAATTATATCACACTTAAAATGCTTTTGTCCAATCATTCAACAGGAATAATTTTAATATTTTTAAGATCTGTGCCAAGATGTTCTTGAACAACATCAACAATTTGAGTTACTTCTGCTTCGGTGAGAGTGTCTGCATCCACCAAAACGTTTACATTTGAAGTTGACATTGTGATTACGCAGTCGTTAAATCCAAGCCCTTTAATAAGCCCTTCAACAACAAGTTCGGTGTCCATTTGCTCAATAAGTGCTTGCCTTGCTTCATTGGCGGCTTGAACTGCTTCTGCTGTGGAGTCTGGGCTTTCTGCAATTGCTTGATAGTAAAGCAGTTCTTGGTCGCGCCTAGATTCTCTATCTTCACGATAGGATGCGAAATAACTTGCCGTTGTGGTTTGTGTAGGCACGTCTTGGGCGGAATTGTTTAGCGCTATGTTAAGATAACCCGTTACGCCTAACAGCACAACCATAACTGCGAGAATAATAATTTTTGTTCTTTTTTTCATAATAAAAACTCCTTTTAAACTCTTGTTAAGATTGTTATATCTTCATTTGCAACATCTATCACTGTTTGGATGGCAGTGATAAGATTAACCTTGACTGAAATGTCATCGGCGCCAGTGGCAGAGACAAGCACTCCGTTAATTTCGGGATAGATTTCCTTAACCAGCACAGGTTCTCCTGAAACCAGAATGATTGTGCTTGTTGTGGTTGTTCCCGAAGAAGTTTCCCTAATCTCTTCCTCTGTGGCGTAGACATACTCAAATCCGCTGCCAAGGGTTACCAGCACACTAACCTCTCCCGCACCCTTAACTTGCGACAAAACATTTTCAAGTTTGCTCTCCAAGTTGCTCGCATAAGCCTCGGCGCTGGAAGTTATCACGCTCTGCTGCCCTTCATCCTGATTGTTTGAGGATGGAGAGCGAATGAAAAGGAAGTAACACAAAACCAAAACAAATGCAAGCAAGATGGCCAGTCCTATTTGCAGTTTGCGGTTGGTTTTGATGTTTTCGGTAAACTTTTTCAAGTAGTCATAAAACTTACCTTTCAAAATGCACCTCCGCCTCATCGACATCTGCACGAGAGAGAATGATTTGTAATATTTCTTTCTCAATGTCTAAAATATTTGTATGTTGAGCCTGGTCAGTTATGACTAAATTTGATAGTTCGACATAAATCGCGCTAACTTTAAACTGCGTGGCATAGTTATCACTGGAAACAGAAACCACCACATTTTCATATCCGCTTTGCCTAATTTGGTTTGATATGTCATTTTGCAAAGCCTCAGTTTTGTAAACATTCATTTGATAGATATAGTCCTCCTGCAATTCATATTCTTCACTCAGTGAGATGTTTGAGAAATCAAAATTCTTTCCCACCAAACTTGGCAGCGGCGCAATTATAACCAGCATAATGATAAAGGAGAATATGCCGCGAATATATTTGTTAAGTTGCCCTTCCGGCAAAATAAGTTCCACAATCACTGACAGGCTGACAACCCCAGCAATGGAAAGCACCCAGCCAGATATTGAACTGAACATATCCTCCCTCCTTTATAGAATGTTTGCGCTGCACATAACAAGTCCGGTTAAGATTACATACATGAACGACACTGCCACAATCATGGAAATAAGCATGGTCATATTTTTGGAAAGCGTGTTTACAAAGGATGCGATTTTGCCATCGCCCAGCGGCTCTATAATCCCCGCCATAAGTTTTAGAGCCAGCATAAACACAATAAGTTGAATGATTGGCGCTAAGATTGTGCCAGCAAGCAGCAACAGCCCGCATGCGCCCACTGCATTTTTGATAAGGCTGGACGAAGCAAGCACAATATAAAAGCCGTCCGAAATATATGAGCCCACAATTGGAATATAACTTTTAATTGCAAATTTGGCAGTTTTGATGGATAAGCCGTCTATTGACCCCGCCGTTATGCCCTGTATGGATGCAAAACCTATAAACACTGTAAATATCAGACCTATCACCCACTTGAACATGGAATTTAAGAACCCAATTAATTTGTCAAGTTTAACATTGTTGGAAAGATTGCTCACCAGCGACAGCACCGTTGAAATTAAAAACAGCGGCATCAAGAAAACCGTAAAAATGTTTATAATCACACTTGCAAGAAGCGCCATTGCGGGCTGATAAACCGAAACAGAAACCGTTCCGCCCACCGCTGTAAGCATGGTTAAAAGTATTGGGAAGATTGCGTCCATCTGCGCTTTTATTGAGCCGATGGTGTCTGTGGTTATTGTTATCATCTTCATAACTATGGTGAAAATCAAAATCACCACAACGCCGTATGTTACAAAGTGAATAACCGAGCCAATGCTTTTTCCGTTTAAATTAGGTTTTAAGTTTTGTATCATCCCTCCCAAAATTGCCACCGCAATCACGGTTGCAATAATGGGCAGAAATGAGAGCAGATTGTCAAATATTAAGTTTAGTATTGCCTCCCACACCGACGTGGAATCTTCGGCAAAATCTCCGTTTATGATGGAGGCAAGTTTTTCTATAAAACTTTGCCCGCCAAACAGGTCGTCAGCGTTTTGGGAGTTGTTTAAGATGTCTTCAAGCTGCCCAAGGTCTAAGTCGCCAAGTTGGTCCTCCACGCTGTCCTCAATTTGGTCTTCCAAACTTTCGTCTGCGGCATCAGCATAGCAAGTTGAGGCGGAGGCGCTGGAAAAATCGGCTAAGCCAATTAGTGGGGATAAAGTTAAAATCAACAGCGCGCTTATAATTAAAAACGCCTTTTTCATGTTGGCAACAACTCCATAACAATGCTTAAAATGCTTGTGATAATTGGAAGCGCCATAACCAAAATCACCACCTTGCCGCCCAGCAGAACTTTATCCCCCAGCCCTGAACTGCCGGTGTCGGCACATAAACTTGCAGTGAATTCTGTAAGATAGCCCACGCCAATAATTTTAAAAACAAGTGAAAGCAAATTTGAATCTATGCCGGTTTGGTTTGCAATGGAACTTATCAGGTTTATGGCTGTGGCAAGAGACGAGAGAATCATCACCAAAATAATCACGCCACCCACCATGGAAATAAGCATAGCAAAATCACTGCGCACTGGTTTGATAATCAGCGCCGCAATGCATGTTATAAGGCCAACGCCAATGATTTTGAAGATTATATCCATGCGCCATCCCCTTTAAAATTTGCTTGCTTTAACCAAAATCGAACATCGTTTGAATTGTGCCAAACAGGTCGCCAATCAAACTCAGCACCATAATAATCACAACAACAAGCCCAGCCAGAGTTGCAAAAGTGCCAATTTCGTCCTTGCCAGCCTGTTTTAAAATTTGAGTTACAACTGCTGTTATAAGGCCGATTGCTGCTATTTTAAAAATTATTTCAACGCCATCCATAACTGCCTCCTTATAACAAAATTACAACTATGAAAAGCCCAGCAATAAAGCCTAGTTTTAGCGAAAGAGAGCCATACTTTTTGTTTTCGCTTGCGCACTTAGTAAGGTTTTCATCAAAGCGTTTTACAAAGTTTTGAATTTCTTTGCTTTGGCCAAGCACGTCACTTCTTCCCAGACTTTTGAAAAACAAAAACACCATTTCTTTTTCCTCTGGTTTTAAAACCGGACAGTTTTTAAACAGCGCCTCTTGCGTTAATTCTTCGCTGCCAGAAAGATAGTTTAAGAAGTTTTTATCCAGGCCAAAAAGGTTGCGCTTGGTTTTCTCGTCCATGCCTTCAATCAGTTTTTTAAGGCGCTCACGCGAAAAGTTTATCTCCACATCCAATTTTTGCGCGAACATGATAAGTGCCGTGTAAAACTGCACCCTCTTTTTGTATTTCATGGAGAAGAGATAACCTATCGCCACGCATATTCCAAACAAAACTGCAATAATCACCCATTTCATTTCACCACCTCATCATCCTGCTAAAATTTTCGTCATATATGCCTTCAAGAGTTCCCGGCCCTTCACGCATGGAAAACACCACATATCTTTTAAAAACGTTTTCGTCAATAAGTTCTTTAAACGCAGCCTTTTGCAAAAAACTTTCAATGCTGTCGCTGTGAGTTGATGCCAAAATTCTCACGCCGCAGTTGCTTGCAAACTTCACAGCCTCCACATCTTCCCATTCGCTTAATTCGTCGGTTACAATTATGTTTGGAGCAAGCGAACGGATGCCGTTTTCAAAACCAATTTTTTTGCTTGCAAAACTTATGATGTCGGCATAATTGCCAAGCCCTCTGCCGATGTTGAGTTCGCCTCTTTCATCCAACCCTAGAGCGTTGTACGGCATGTTTCTTTCCGATAGTTGATAAACAAAATCTCTTAAAAAGGTTGTTTTGCCTGCGCCTGGCGGCGAAATAATCAGCGTGTTTAGCACGCCGTCTGGCTTGACTATGCAGGAATATGCTTTAAGTGAGCAGTTTCTGACCTCATGCGGAATTCTTATGTTAACAGACGAAAAGCCGGTCATGGTTTTAACCACTCCGCCTTCTTCCACCACATTGCCTGTAATGCCAATTCGAATGCCATTTGGCGTTGCGATATACCCTTTTTTAATCTGTTCGTTGACAGAGTAAATGGAGCATTCGCTTGCCCTAAACACAACCTCTTCAATCATTGAAGAAGTGGCAAACATTGCTTCGTTATAACTTCGCGTTCTGCCGTTTTCACTTAAAAAATATTTCTGCCCCATCTGCGACAAAAGAATGGGCTTGTCCGCTCGCAGCCTAATTTCATTTAAACTGGATAGCCCCACTTTGTTTTTGATTGGCAATAGCACGCTGTCAGGCAAAATTCCATCAAGCATAAACGCCTCCTAGAAGAATATATGAGGCGCCGTTAAAGTGTAATGTCGCGAAAAAATACGAAAAAAAAAGAACGCAATCTTTGCGTTCTTAAAATAATTTATATTAGTTTTTAGCCCTTTCCATGTAACTTCCGTCGCGAGTGTCAACCCTTACCTTTTCGCCCTGGCTGATGAAAAGAGGCACGTTCAAAACATATCCTGTTTCAAGTTTTGCAGGCTTGGTTGCTGCCTTTGATGTGTCGCCCTGAATGGCAGGTTCGCAGTCAACAACTTCAAGTTCAACAAAAGTTGGAGGATACACAGCAAATGGATTGCCTTTGTAGAAATACATTGTTGCGTTCATGTTTTCAACCATGAAGTTGAGTGCATCTGCAACAGTGTCTTTATTAAGCGGAATTTGGTCATAAGTTTCAGTATCCATAAAGTAATAAAGTTCACCATCGTTGTAAAGATATGTCATTTCCTTTTTCTCAATAACTGCAACTTGGAATTTATCACTTGGGTTGAAAGTTGTTTCTTTAACCTGACCTGTCATAACGTTTTTAAGTTTTGCTCTAACAAATGGAGAGCCTTTGCCTGGCTTAACATGTAAGAAGTCAATAACCGTGTAAACTGCTCCGTCCATTTCAAAAGTTGTGCCTTTTCTAAAATCTCCTGCTGTAACCATAAAAATCTCCTTAAAATAGTATATTTAATCATAACACATTTATTTTCGCTGTGCAAGTAAATTCTCATAAATATTTTTCATTTCTTTTGCATCTTGGCTTTGATGCCCTGCTGATTCACTCATAATTCTTGGATGTAAGTTGAGTTCAATCAGCGCTTCCGCCAAAGGTTCAAAGTTAGGCCCGTAAAGGTTGTCGTCAAAATTCAAATGGCGAATTTCACCCTTTTCACCATATTGAATTTTGGAAAAATGTATGTGCGCGTTGGCGGTTTTTTCATAGCCAATCACTTCAATAGACCTGTTTAAAATGTTTAAGAAATCTTGTTTTGTTTTAAGTGAGCCCTGAGTCAATGCATTTATATGCCCAAAATCAAAGGTTGGAATAAGGTGTTTGTTGCCTGCGCATATTTGCAAAACCTCCTCATATGTTCCAATTTGTTGTGATTTTCCCATGGTTTCTGGGCAGAGATAAATCCCCTCCAAAAGCCCCTGCTCTTCCAAATTGTTTGCAAAATCAATTATGCGCTGTTTGGTGAGCAAAAATGCCCCATGCCTATCCATTTTGCCCGCAGAGCCAGGATGGAAAATAAGCCTGTCCGCTCCAAAATTTCTTAAAAATTTTATACCCGTTACAATATAGCCCATGGTTTTGCCAAGCAGCACTTCGTCCTGCGAGGCAAAGTTTATGTAATAAGGCGCATGCAGTGAAAGCGCAATGCCGTTTTTTCTAAACTCTTCGCCAATGTCTTTTGCAGTTTGGCTGCTCATTATGTAACCCCTGCCGAAAGAGTATTCAAACGCGTCCAAGCCTTGCTCTTTAAGCCATTTTGGCGCTTGAATAGTGCTTGTAAGTTTGCTCTCATAAAACTCTTCGCTGTTTCCTGATGGCCCAAATAAAGGCTTTTGCATGTTGTCCTCCTTTAATTTAACCGTAAAGTTAACTTTAAAAGTCCGTTTTTTACTTCACCAACCCCCATAAACGCACTGCCGTAAATTCGGTATTTGCCGTCAGGATTTTGTGATTTTAAAAACTGACCGTTCAATAATTTTGCCTCAGCCTGATTATCTAAAAATATTTTATCATATTCAAACAAAGTGTCAGGTGAAATCAAATTAAACTTTCCATTTTTAATTTCTTCAAGAGTAAATGCATCTTTTAAATCAAATTGCCCACATTTTGTGCGTGTTATGTCATAACACACACCACATGTTGATAATGCGGCGGCTAAGTCGCGACATAACGCACGAACATATGTGCCTGATGAGCAATGCAGACGAAACAAAAATGTGTTTTTATCCGTCTGTTTAACAAGGTTAAGGTTGTAGATGTAAACCTCTTTCGATTTTAGGCTCACCTCTTTGCCCTCGCGCTTTAATTCATAGGCCTTTTTGCCGTTTATTTTTTTTGCTGAATATTCAGGCGGCATTTGCAAAATTTTGCCCTGAAAGGCTGGCAGAGCACTTTTAACTTCTGTTTCGGTTATGTTTACATCCTCTGTTTTTGTAATCTCGCCTTCTAAATCAAAGGTGTCGGTCTGCTCGCCAAATTTAAAAGTGGTAAGATATTCTTTATCCTTGTTTAAAAAATAATCAAAAAGTTTGGTGCTTGAATTGATTGTGATTGGCAAAAGCCCTTGCGCCTCAACATCCAAAGTTCCAAGATGCCCGGCTTTTAAAGCGCCAACGCTTTTTTTAACAACGTTGACGGCGGTGTTGGACGAAAGCCCTCGGGGCTTATTCAATAAGATTATTCCTGTCATCGCAGTTCCTTTATGGCTTGCAAGATTTTTGTTTTTGCGTCTTTTTCGCTTCCCTTAATTTTGCAAGCAGCGGCAAGAATGTGTCCGCCTCCCCCAAACCTTTCTGCAACTTTGGCAACATTGTATGGCGCCTTTGCCCTGAGTGAGCAAGAGAAAACATTGTTTTGTTCCTGTTTAATCAAGCAGGAAAAGTTGATGCCATCCAGATATACCAACTTGTTTGAAAAATTCATGCATTGGTTTGGTTTTGTTCCAGTTTGCTTAAAGTCTTTGGTGGTTAAAGACGAAATGGCAACATCACCATGAATTTCAAGTTTTTCAGCCATGCGCTTTGAAAGATTGAATTGCTGCACGCTTTGTGTTCGCAAAAGCATGTCGCTGGCCTTGTGAATGTCTGCACCATATTCAATCAATTTTAATGCATTTTCAAAAGTGGATTTGCCAACAGTGTCAATCAAAAACCCGTCCGTGTCTGTCAAAATGCCTGCATAAAGATAGGTTGCCGTTTGTTTGCTTGGCTTTTGCCCCATTTTTTCAATAAGCTCTAAAACCACTTCACAGGCTGAGGTGTAAGGCAAAGTGAGTTCAATTTTTGCGTCATGAAATAAGCCAGAATGGTGGTCTAGCCTTATTGTGTTTGGGTGGTTTTTAAACACCTCAGCATATCTGCCCAGCCTGCCTGCGTTTGGTGTGTCCACCATAATCATAAGGTCGCATTCTTTTGGCTGGTCTTTCAACATTGTTACATCAAAAAACCTGGCATCAAGTTCGGTGATTTTGCTGTCCACAAACATCTCAACCTTTTTGCCGAGTTTTTTAAGAAATGTAGAAAGCCCGTAAAGCGCGCCCAAGCCGTCTGGGTCATAACTCACATGAGCAAACACGGCAACAGTTTTTGCCGCGTTTATTTTTTCTATAATTTGCTCAAATGTTTTTTCAGTTTTCGTCATCTTCCGTCTCCGGAGGGATGTCAAGCCCCTTTAAAATTTCTTCAACCCTAATTGCGTTTTGCATGCTTTTGTCAAACACCAAATCAAGTTGTGGAATATGTGGCATGTCCAGCATAGAGGCAAGTTGATTTTTTATATACCCCTGAGATTTTTTAAGCACGCCCATAACCTCATCTGCTTTTGAGTAGTCGCCGTCAGTGAGCGCAATTTTAACTTTGCAATATCTAAAATCAGGTGAAACTTTAACTTCGCTCACACCCACAAAAGGCGTAATGCGTGGGTCGTTCATGTGAAAATGCAAAATTTGTTGCAATGCTTTTTGAATTTGCGAATTTGCTCGTTCAATTCTGTTTGACATTTCTACCCCCTATTTATAGGAACGCTGATGTAGCATTCGATAGTGTCGCCCTCTTTGAAGTCAATGTTATCGCGCAGTTTTATGCCGCATTCATAGCCTTTAACAACTTCGGCTTTTTCGTCCTTAACGATTTTAAGGCTTTCAACACTGGTTACGCCAATTTCCTCATCGCCACGTTTAACTTTGGCAATGCAGCCCCTGGTGATTTTTCCATCCTTAACCATACAACCTGCAACCTTACCCGCTGTGGAAAGTTTGAACACAACCCTAATTTCAGCATAGCCAATATATTGCTCTTCATATTTGATTGAAAGCATGCCATTGATTGCGCGAGTAACGTCGTCCACAACTTCGTAGATGATTTTGTATTCTTTGATTTCAACTTTTTGCCTGTCAGCCAAAAGTTTTGCTTTTGAGCCAGGCTTGATGTTGAAAGAAATTATGATTGCTTTTGTTGTTTCAGCAAGCACAACATCGCTTTCGTTTACAGGGCCAGTGGCCGCATGCACGATGTTAACTTTTGCCTCTTCATTGCTGATTGGTGAAAGCGTTGAAACCAGAGCCTCAACCGAGCCTTGTGTGTCTGCCTTAATAATTAAATTGAGGTTTTTAAGCGTGCCTTCATTAACCTTATCCATAAAGTTATCCAGGCTGAAACCAGAAGTTGTAAGTGCTTTTTCCTTCTTAATTTTGTCGATACGCTCTTGAATTACCTGTTTTGAAATTGATTCTTCAAGCACATAGAATTCATCGCCGGAAGATGGAACCTCGTTGAACCCAAGAACTGAAATTGGTGTGGAAGGCGCTGCTTGCTTAACTGCTTTGCCATTTTCGTCAAACATTGCCTTAACCTTGCCATATGTGAGGCCTGCAAGGAAACTATCTCCCACTTTAAGAGTGCCGTTTTGAACCAGAACTGTTGCAACAGGGCCTCTGTTTTTATCAAGTTCTGCTTCCAAAATAACGCCAGTTGCTTTTCTGTTTGGATTTGCTTTAAGTTCTTCCATATCAGCAACAAGCAAAATCATGCTTTTAAGTTCATCCATGCCTTGACCTGTTTTGGCTGAAACAGGCACAACAACTGTATTGCCACCCCATTCTTCTGGCAAAACATCATGTTCGGCAAGTTGTTGTTTAACCCTGTCGATGTTCGCCTCTGGCTTGTCTATTTTGTTGATTGCAACAATCATTGGCACGCCTGCTGCTTTAATGTGATTGATTGCTTCAATGGTTTGTGGCATAATGCCGTCATCTGCGGCAACCACCAAAATGGCAATGTCTGTGGCCTTTGCGCCCCTTGCCCTCATCTGTGTGAAGGCAGCGTGACCAGGAGTGTCAATGAAAGTGATTTTTTCGTTGTTGAATGTAATTTGGTAAGCGCCAATTTTTTGAGTTATGCCACCCGCCTCACTTGCAACAACATTGCTTTTTCTAAATGCGTCCAAAAGCGAGGTTTTGCCATGGTCGACATGGCCCATGACAGTAACAACTGGTGGGCGCTTAACAAGATTTTTGTCGTCATCGTTATGGCTGAAATCAAAAAGTTTTTCTTCCATGGTTTTGTCAAGTTTAAGTTCAAGCGTGATGCCAAGTTCGCTGCACACAAGTTCAGCCGTGTCAAAATCAATGGTGGAATTGATTGTTGCCATAATGCCTAAAATCATCAGTTTCTTCACGATGTCAACAACTGGTTTGCCAGTTTTTTCACTTAAATCTTTAACAGTTATTTCCTTTTGATTTAAAACAAGATGGGTAATTTTTGGCGCAACAATGGTTTCAGTTTTCTTTTTAACTTTGTTAAAAAGTTTTCTTGAACCCATGGTTGTTTCTTCAAAGCCATCCTCACTCATTGTTATAACGCTTTTTCTAGTGTCAGTTTTGCGTTGTTGTGGACGCTGTTTTTCTTCAATAATGTTTTTCTTAGGCGATTTGTTTTTGTTGCCAAAGTTACGCTCTGGTTGAGCAACGATTGGTTCTTGTTCTGCTGCAAAAGAGCGGAAGTTGTTCACCTTGGTTGAAACAAAACTTGCACCCTTTGAAAAACCGCCCTGTTTGTTTTGGAATGGTTTTTTATTGTCAAAGTTTTTGTTGAATGGTTTTTGACCATTAAACTGCTGATTTTTTCTAAAATCTTGGTTCGGTTTATTTAATCCAGATGGTTTTTCTGCAACCTTAAATTCTTTTTGAGCGGAGTTTTTAGGGCTTGACAAACCCTCTTGCTTGGTTTGAGCAAGTTGCTTTTCATTTTGTTCTTCTGGAATTACCGTTGGCTTTTGTTCTTGCGCCTGAGTTTTTATTTCAAGGGCCTTTTTAGCATTGGTCGCGAGCCTTGAAAAATCATCAAGTTGGCTTTTTAGCGAACGAATATCCCTTAAAATTTCAAGGATATAGCCATCTTTTTGCATTCCATGAATGGTTTTTAAATTGTTTAGTGTGTTGTTTGCCAAGTTTTAACTCCTTCAATTACAAATATTTTTTTATCTCTTCACTTAGACCTTTATTTTTAAAAGCGATTATTTTTATATTTTTGCCGATGACCTCGTCCAGCCCATCGATTTCGTAGCCTTCAATTCCCCTTTCTTGCAATTTTGCAAAAACCTTTTTGCTGGTTTTTCCGGCCGCCTTATCCACAAGCACGAGATAAAGTTTTTTGGTGTATCCGTCCAAATTGTCGCTGCCGATGACTGCGTTTCCGCCCTGCATGGCAATGCCAATGTAAGAGGATAATTTATCAATCTGCATTTTTGATAACCTCATCGTAAATTTCTTGCGGAACTTCACATTTGAATGCTTTATTAAGAAGTTTGCCCTTCTTCATTTTGGCAAGGCAATCTGCATTTTTGCAGACATATGCGCCTCTGCCATTTAACTTGCCCGTTTTGTCAACAGCAAACTGCCCCTCTTTGTTTTTAACAACCCTTATCAGTTGTTTTTTGTCATACATATTGCGGCAGATAATGCACATCCTTTGTGGCAGTTTTTTATTCATCGTCCTCTCCTGTTATTTCTTCAAGGTCGTCAAAAGTTGCAAATGAATCATTTTCGTCAAGGTCAACAAGTTCATATTCAACTTCCTTAGGCGCTTCGGTTACCTTTCCAAGTGAACTTTCTGGCTTCACTTCAATTTTCCAACCTGTAAGCCTTGCTGCAAGCCTTACGTTTTGACCGTTTTTGCCGATGGCAAGTGAAAGTTTGTCGTCAGGCACAATAACTCGTGAAGCATTCAAACTTTCGTTGGTTTCAACGCTAAGCACTTTGGCTGGGCTGAGTGCCCTTGCGATATATTCAAGTGGATCATCACTGTAAACAATTAAATCAATCTTTTCGCCGTTGAGTTCTGCCACAATGGTGTTGATTCTTATGCCATGGTTGCCCACGCATGCGCCAACAGGGTCTATGTTAGGTTTTTCTGTGTAGATTGCCACTTTTGACCTGCTGCCAGGGTCTCTTGCAATGTTTTTGATTTTAACATCGCCAGATGCAATTTCTGGAATTTCAAGTTCGAAAATTTTTCTTACAAAGCCAATATTGCTTCTGGTAACTTGAATTTGAGGGCCGCGGAAAGAATCTTTAATTTTCTTAACATACACTTTAATCCTTTGGCCAACCTCATATTTTTCGCCTGGAATTTGGTCGGATGGAAGCATAATGCCTTCAACATGTGAGCCTGAAATTTGAACATAAACAGTGCCGTTATCAATTCGCTTGATGATTGTGGTTAATAGTTCATCTTCCTTTTCCGAAATTTCAGCAACTGCCATGTCGCGTTCAAACTCTTTAAGCCTTTGCATAACAACTTGCTTTGCGGTTTGAGCGGCAATTCTGCCAAAATCTTTGGTGGTTTCTTCGGTTGCAACCACATCGCCCAATTTATAGGATTTTTTAATCAGCCTTGCCTCGTCAAGAGAAATTTCTTTATCAGGGTCTGCCACCTCATCAACAACTGTTTTATATGAATAGATTTTAATGGTGTTTTTCTCTGGATAAAGTTTCACGCTTGCGCTTTTTGCCTCACCATACATCTTTTTGTAAGCGGATGTTAAAGCAAATTCAAGTGCCTCAATAAATTTTTCTTTGTTAATTTTCTTTTCGGTTTCCAGGTCGTCTAATGCCTGAAAAAAGTCTTTGTTAATCATGTTTGTTCTCCTTTAAAATTTTATAACTGGTTCGATGTGTGCAATTTTGCTTCGCTCGAAAGTTTGCTCATCGTTGCCATTTTTAATTTTTACGATTTTTTCATCAAAGTAAATCAGTTGCCCTTCAAACTTTTTCTTGCCATCAAGTTTTTGAAATAAGGTTATTTCAATCTCGCCGCCCATGTTACGTTTAAAATCACGCTCGGTTTTAATTGGCCTGTCAATGCCTGGTGAACTTACCGACAAAATGTATGGCTTGTCGTCAGTTGGGTTCAACTCGTCCAAGATTGGGTCGATGATTTTATGAACTTTTTCGCAATCGTCAATGGTGACGCCCTGTTCGCTGTCAATTGTGAAAACAAGGTTCATACCATTGGCTTCTTTTTGATAAGTAACGTCCACAAGTTCATAGCCGTTCTGCTCAATGATTGGTTGCAATTTTTCTTTGCAAACTTCTTTGACTTTAATCAATTTTTCCTCCTTCTACAAATGAAGTGGGCATCACTGCCCACCTCCAAAATTTCTAGCCATTGTTATTATATCACATTATTGCCATAAAATCAAGGATTTTAACTAATTTCATTGAGTTTAAGAAGAACTTTTGCTGTTGCAAAAGCGTCGTTATACGCCCTGTGAGCATTGGAAAGTTCAATTCCAAGTGCCGCAGCAACGGTTGTAAGTTTAAAATTGGTGGTTTTAATGCGCCCGCCGCGCGCAAGAAGCATTACATCAAGGCTTTCCACATTAAATTTTAACCCCGCTTTTTGATATGCTTTTTTAAGAAAATTATTATCGAAATTGTTGTTATTGTAACCTGAAATGATGCAGCCCTCGCAGAACTTGTAAAAATCCACAATCACATCTTCAATTTTTGGCGAGCCTGCAACCATATCGTCTGTGATGTGGTTGATGGCGCTCGCTTCATCTGGTATGTGTTTGCCTGGATTGACAAAGGTTGCAAATTTTTTGGTTATGCGCCCCTTTTCAATTTTAATTGCACCAATTTCAATAATGTCACAGGTTTCTGGGTCAAGCCCGGTTGTTTCCAAATCGTAAACCACGATGTTTCTTGATGAGACTGGCTCTTTATAAACAGGTTCTTTAACAAATATGTTCTCTTGTTTATGCTCGAAATAATCTTCAATCGGCACAACCCCTGCGCGCTCAATTTCCTGCTCTGGCTCTTCCTCTTGCGGTTGGGTTTTAAGTTGCGCATAGGTCATGGCAGAAATGTAATATGTAAGTTTATCAGTCAAGCCCATTTTTAAATTGCCAAGGCACAAAAATGGCATGCCATCAGCAAGCGCCTCACATTTTTTTTCGTTGGATTTGGTGCAAAAATAAACGCACTCAATTTGACTTCCGTCGTTTAAATTGAATGTGTAATATGTTTTTTCCTCTCCCTTTCTTTTTCCACTTTTTGCGGTGAAAGTTTTCTTTTGCACATTAGAAATTTTGCCAAACAAAATCACATCGCTTTTTGGCGCTGAATTATTTTTAATGAGTTCTGGGTTTGGAGAAATATCTTTGCCAAACAGTTTTTTGATAGGCTCAACTTGATATCGCACCACCCTTTTTGGCTGCACTTTGATTGGCACATCAGGAATTTTAGAGGATATTTTAAAAGTTTCATCTTGAACAACTTGTATGTCAAAATTGGCGATAAAATTATCTTCAAGTTCGCCAAGAAGTTGTTTTTTTGCAAAGGTGTTGTCAAACATTTGCTGCACTTCTTTGCACATATGGAGCACTATTTTTATGTTGTCATTCTCTTTAAAAACCTCAATTTGCTTTTCACTAAGTTGTGAAGAAATTGATTTATAATTTTGCTTAAAAAAGCCAATTATTTGGTTTTTTAACAACCTCTCATCCAAAAAACTTTTTTTAAATTTAACTTTGACAGCCGCATGAATTTTTAAGTTTTCACTTGCAAATTTTTGCACCTCTGCACGCGTTTGCTCATCAATTTGTGCAACGCTTTCAGGATACAAAAAAGTCAGTTCGCATAAATTTTGTTTTTCATCATATGCGACTTGCAACAGTTTTAAATATGAAAACTTACCATTTTGAGTTGTGGCAAGTTTAATTGAAAATTCATCCATGCCCTAATTTTACAGGACAAAGTGCAAAATGTCAACTATAATCACAAATGCAAAAAGAATGCAAAGCCCAACAAAGTGTATCATGTTTTCCACGCTTCGTTTTATAGGCTTTTTCCTAATCCATTCAATGGTTGTAAACAGCACATGCGAGCCATCCAGCGCTGGAAACGGCAGAATGTTAAACACTGCCAGGTTGGCCGAAATCATTGGTATTAAAATAAGCAAATTCAGCCAATTTGTTTGGGTTGCAGAGGCAATTGTGGTTATGGTTGTGATTGGTCCGCCGATTGAACTTAGTGGAAGTTGGAATGTGATTAGCAGCCACAGCGTTTTCAGCACAACCCAGGCAAGCCCGAAAGCAAATTCCCAACATCTGCCAAGCGCCTCCCAGAAGGTGTAGACATATGGCGAATAGGTTATGCCTAAAAGATAATCTTGTGAGGCAACTGTTGTGCCGTCATCTTGATAAGACACCACATAGTTGAAGTAAACATCAACCTCTTGCTGCCCTCCATCTCGGCGCACCACCGCTTTAAACGAGTAGTCTTCAACATTGCCGCCGCCTTCAACAAATGCCGCAACTTCTTGCTGCTTTTGAGCGATTAGGTTTTGAAAAGTGTCGCCAAAGGCAAAATCCACTTTTGTGCCGTCAATGCTAAGCACAACATCACCCTCTTCCAGCCCCTGCGCGGTGATTTCAACAGTTTGATTATTTTCGCCATTCACGGTGATAGAGGTTGAAGAGATTTGCGGAACATCATATCCAACCGTGCAAAGCAAAATCAGCGAAAATAAAACCGCGGTTAAAAAATTCATAACCACGCCGGCCAGAAAAACAATTATTCGTTTCCAAGGTTTTTGAGCATTAAAGGCGTCTGGCTCTGGATGCTCAGCGTCATCACCCTCGCCTTTAAAAGCACAATAGCCACCGAGAGGAAAAATGCGAATGGAAATTTTTTCACCACGCTTATTTGTGCGTGAAAACAGGGCTTTGCCAAACCCTATTGAAAACTCTTCAATTTTAAATTTCAAAAGTCGCCCTGCAATGTAATGCCCAAGTTCATGCACCAAAACCATGAACAAAAGGATTACAAGTGCAAGAACGACATAAAGAAGTCCTGTTAAAAAACTCATTATCCCCCTAAATCAAAATAAAGCAGATGAACGCTAGTAATAGATAAGGTGCAACATAAATATATGAGTCTATTCTATCCAGCATGCCACCATGGCCAGGCAAAATTTTGCCACTATCCTTAACTGCGGCCTTGCGTTTCAAGAAAGATTCAAAAATATCCCCTGCCTGAGCGATAATTGACCCAATAAACACAATTATCAAAAATTCCCAAATTGCAATGTTGTTTATAACAGGGTTGAAATAATCAATCGCTCCCAAAATTAAGTATACACAAGCGGAAATTAAAACGCAAAACAAAGTTCCACCAATTGCGCCGGAAATTGTCTTATTTGGGCTGATTTTAGGCACAAGTTTTTTGCCACCAATCACCATGCCGCACAGCATTGCGAAACTGTCTGTAAACATTGGAATAAGGAATGTAAACAGAATTATAAACAGCGAAAACTTGCCGTCAAATGCAGCGATATTGCCAAAACCAATTTCATCAAAATGGTTTAACAGCACCATGGTAAGCAGCAAAAATGATGGATAAATCATTCCCAAAAAGGTGTTAAAAGATTTTTTAAAGGAAAACTTAACAAATTTTTGGTCTTTAATATCCCTTATGCGCATTTCATTCAGCGTGGATTTTTTAAATATAATTCCCCACAAAAAGCTAAGTGCAAACATAAGCACGCCAATCGCAAGGTCAATAAGCAAAACATAGCCGATGTTTAAGCCAAAATACATGCCCAGCACGCTTGCCGTAGCCACAAATGCGGGATATGTTAAAATTAAAATTGTGTTGTTTGCCCTGCCCATCCTTGTAAGCAAAAGCGACATCTCATATGCTGCGATGGTTGCAATCACCATAAAAAACACATCAAAAAAATATGCGCTAACATACACTTCCAGCACAAACAAAAGTGCAAGTGTGAGAACAATGCATAAGGATGTAAGCAGTCTAGTTTTCATTAGTATCCTCCAAATCGCCTTTTTCTTTTTGAAAAAACTTTAAGCGATTTAATCAAGTGTTTTTTATCAAAATCTGGCCACAAAACTTTTGGAAAGTAAAGTTCTGCGTAAGACATTTGCCAAAGCATAAAATTTGAAATTCGCTGCTCGCCACTGGTGCGAATTACAAAGTCTGGGTCAGGATAATCTTTACTGTAAAGATTGGCTGAAATAAGTTGTTTGGTGACGATCTTTTCACCACTTTCAATCAATTTGTTTACCGCCTGCACAATGTCTTCTCGCCCGCCATAATTTAGGCAAAATCCTGCGTTTAAGCCTGTGTTTTGTGCGGTTTTTTCACAAACATTTTGCATTATAGTTTGCAATTTTGGTGAGAAAGCGCTTCTATCTCCAAAAATCTGCACTTTAATGTTATGCTCATTGAAAAAATCAATGCCCTTTTCAAAATATTCTTCGGCTAGGCTGAACAGCCCGTCAACTTCCTCTTTGCTTCTTTTCCAATTATCGGTTGAAAAAGCAAAAAATGAGGCGTAAGGAATTTGCAATTCACACAAAGCAAGCAGCGTTTTTTCAATGGCTTTAACGCCCTCTCTATGTCCCATATTTCTAGGCAGACCGCGCCTGGCAGCCCACCTGCCGTTGCCGTCCAGTATAAATGCGATGTGTTTTGGATTTGCCATGTATGCTCCTTGTTAGATTTCTAAAATTTCCTTTTCTTTTGTGGCAAATAATCCATCAACTTTATCGGTGTATTTATCTAACATTTTTTGAACATCACTTTCAAGTGAAGCAAATTCGTCTTCCGAAACCTCGCCATTTTTCTTTTGGTCTTTTAAAAAGTCCATTATGTCGCGTCTTGCCGAACGCATTGCAATTTTTGTGTCTTCGGCAATTTTTTTGATTTGCTTAACAATTTCCTTTCTTCTTTCCTCATTCAGTTGAGGGAAAACCAACCTAATAATTTTGCCATCGTCTGTTGGGGTTATGCCAATGTCTGAGGCAGCAATTGCCTTGGAAACATTTTTAATTTGCGAAGCATCCCAAACATTGATGCATAAAATTCTTGCCTCTTGCACAGAGATGTTTGCAAGTTGTTTGATTGGTGTTGGCACGCCATAATAGTCTATTGAAATTTTATCTAATATATGCGGATTTGCCCTGCCTGCGCGAATAACCAAATATTCATTGGTTTGATGTGAAAGCGCTTTGTCAAGTTCGGCTTCATAATCAAAAAACTTTTCGTCTATTAAATCTTGGTTCATATTTTCTCCTTATACTAATTCAGTATACATAATATTCAAAAAATTTCCAAATAAAAAAACCTTGGAAATCCAAGGTTTTAAAATTATTTTCCAGCCATTTGTTTTGCAACTTCTTCTGCAAGGTTGTCTTGGCGTTTTTCCAAGCCCTCGCCCATTTCATATCTTGTAAATCTGCGAACAGTGATTTTTTCACCGATTGTCATTGTTGCTTCATTCAAAACTGTTTGAATGGTTTTAGAAGAGTCTTTAACAAACTCTTGGTCTAACAAGCAGAAATCTTTGTAGAACTTAACAACTCTGCCCTCAACCATTTTTTCAATGATTGCCTCTGGCTTGCCTTCATTTTTAGCCTGAGCGCGAAGAATTTGTTTTTCTTTTTCAAGAACATCTGCTGGCACTTCGTCTCTTGAAACATATTTAGGGTTTGCCGCAGCAATTTGCATAGCGATGTCTTTAACAAGAGCGTTGAACGCATCGGTTCTAGCAACGAAGTCTGTTTCGCAGTTAACTTCAACTAAAACACCAATTTTGCCGCCCATGTGAATGTATGAGCCAACAACGCCTTCGCTTGCAATTCTTCCAGATTTTTTTGAAGCAGCAGCCATGCCTTTTTCTCTAAGCCATTGAGTTGCTTTTTCAAAATCTCCATCACACTCTGTGAGTGCTTTTTTGCAGTCCATCATGCCTGCATTTGTTCTTGCACGAAGTTCTGCAACGTCTTTTGCTGTAAACATATGTTATTCTCCTTTTGTTTCAGTTTTTTTAGCGGTTTTTTTAGCAGGTTTTTCTTCTTCGCTTTTTTCAGCCTTAGCAGCAGCCTTTTTAGGTTTTTCGCTTGCCTCTTTAACCTCTTCTTTTACTTCTGCTTTTTCCTCAGTTTTTTCTGTTTTAGCAGCAGGTTTTTTAGCAGGTTTTTTCTTAGGTGCCTTTTTCTCTTTGTCCTCAGGTTTAACATCTTCAATGGTGATGTCTTTCATCACTTCTTCCAAGTTAACCTCTTCCTCAGCGCCAGCCTCTTCTTCTTTCTTCATTGACACGCCTTCCTTAGCCTCAATAACGGCGTCAGCGATTGCCGAAGCAATAAGTTTTACAGAACGAATTGCGTCGTCATTGCCTGGAATGACATAGTCAATTCCGCTTGGGTCGCAGTTTGTGTCTACAAGGCCAACCATAGGAATTTTAAGAGATTTTGCTTCACGAACGCAAATGTGTTCATTTGATGGGTCAACTACAAATATAACACCTGGCATTTCGCGCATGTCTTTAATTCCGCCCAAGTTCTTTTCAAGTTTGTCTCTTTCTGCTTTAAGGGTTGCAACCTCTTTTTTAGGAAGAAGGTCAAACTCGCCAACCTTTTCCATTTGGTTGAGTTTGTTTAATCTTTCAATCCTTTTCAAAATTGTTTTGAAGTTTGTAAGAGTGCCGCCAAGCCATCTTGAATTAACATAGAACATTCCGCATCTCTCTGCCTCTTCTTTAACGGCTTCTTGTGCTTGTTTTTTAGTTCCTACAAAAAGAACATTTTTTCCCGAAGCAACTACATCACGAACAAAAACATATGCTTTGTCAATTTGCTCGCTGGTTTTTTCAAGGTTAAGAATATGAATATCATTTCTAGCCATGAAGATGTAAGGTTTCATTTTAGGGTTCCATTTTCTTGTTTGGTGACCAAAATGAACGCCTGCTTCAAGAAGTTGTTTCATTGAAATAACCGACATTGTTTTTTCCTCCTTATTCGTTTTTAGTCTTCCCCTTTCCCTTTTGGGCTCTCCTTAACAACCTGCACTTTTGACCCTAAAAGCACATAGGCAACAATAAGGAAATAGGATAAGGGTGCTTAGTTTGTCTCAATGACGAAAAGATTATATCATATTTATTTTTTCATTGCAAGTAAAATTGTCAATTATCTTTAAAAATCAAAAGAAAACGCTTCTTTAATGGAAGCGCTCTGCCGAATAATATTGTTATTTATTTTGGTTATAATAATCGACTAAATCCTTTGGAAAATACTTTTTGTCTTTCAGCCTTTCAGGGTCAACCCCTAAAATTGCAGCCAAAGCGCCCGCCTCAAAAGACCAATAACCGAAATAAGTGTCACTTTCGCTTTTGTCATCGCCGTACCAGTATTCATAACTTTGACAACGATACCAGTCGGACAGGTAATCACTAATGGCCGATGTCGCGTCCTTGTCATTTTTTAAAGCATCACATAATTTCAGATAAAATTTAAGACGACGCAACGGACCTTCCGTTGGTAAATAATTGGGCTTTTCTCCATAATTGAGAAGAAAATCAAACAACCATTTCTTTTCCCCTGTTTGTTGAAATCGTTCCTTAATAAAGGACAAACTTTGAGCGTCATTTAAAAGGATACCTAATGAAATAATTGAAATCGGCTTAAAATAACCCTTTAACCAATAGGTGCATTCATTGGATTGTTTAATTAAACCCTGGAAATCGGTTTTCAACTCGTTAATTGGTACCCCCAACGAGTACTCGGCTATGAGTTTATGAAATTGGCAACGCCACCTTGATTCTTTGACAAACGGGATTTGTTTTTCTCTTACATCACCATTCATTAACATAGCAGAATAATCATTGATGTCTGTTTCCTGACTGTATATGAAATTAATAAAATATTCCTCAGATTTTAGTTTATCTCTCAGCATGTATTTGACTCCTTTTTTTAAATTTATCATATTTCAGTAATTTTACCAAGTTTATTTGCATTATCATCAAGCAAATATATAGTTTTTGTAAAATTTCTGCATCTAACAGGACAAAAAAGTTGCGGTTAAACCACAACTTTATCTTTTTCTTTATCTTTTTGCGCTTTAAGTTTTTTCCTCTTTTTAGGGTTGTGCGCAAGCGCCCAAAGCGACGGAGTGATAAACACAGACGAATAGAAACTTGCAAGCACACCTATTGCGATTGGAAGTGCGAAATCTCTAACATCAGTAACGGCTATCACAGCAACCAATGCCACAACAACGAATGCCGTAACAGCGATGAAAACATTTCTTGGCATGGTTTGCCTTACACTGTCATTGACAAGCACTTCATTTGGTTGATTGTCATATACTCCGCTTTTTTGATTGTCTCTAATTCTGTCCATAAGCAGAACGCTGTTGAAAATTGAGAAGCACATAACTGCTATTATTGCGATTATGAATGCAGGGTTAATGGTTATTCTAAAAATAAGTGCGAAAGCAGTTGTTATGAAAATGTCGTGGAACAGCGCCAAAATGCAGGCAAAGGCTGTTGTAAAATCAAACCTAAACCCAAGGTAAACAAGCACCAAAACCATTGCCACAACCACAGCGATAATTGCGGTGTAAATAAGTTCTGCCCCAGCAGTTGGAGTGATTGTGCCCGTGTTTTCAATGGCGTTTTCGCCATCTACAACAGCGTCATACCCAAACGCTTGCAACAGTTGCTCATGAATAGCATTGTTGGTTTGAATTATTTCTTGGCTGGTTGCACCCTCAGCATTTTGATATTTAACCACAACGGCTTGTCCGCCATAAACATCAAACTCTGCAACATCCATTGATGAAATTTGATAAGAACTTGCGCTAAGCCCGTTGGCCTCTAACACAGCATCAATCTTATCTTGAATTTGCCTGTAATCTTCTGCATTGTTTGCATCATATTGCTCTGCGCCTTCGATTGCATTTTCGCTGTTGGTGTAAACAGTCATAACCGAGCCACCAGTGAAATCAATTCCGCTTTTAAAACCAACTGTGCAAAGCAGGATTATTGCCACCAGAATAATAACGGCAGGAGCAATCAAAAACCATTTCATGTTTTTGTAGTAATTAAATTTTGAAGATGCAATCACCTCGTCAAAGGAAAGACGGCTTTTTTTATACTTTTTCATTTTGCGCCCTCCTCTGTAACAGTGATTTCTTTTTCGGCGCTCTCATCAGCCCCCTCAACAATTTCAGGTTTGTCATAATCAGGGTTAAGCAATTTTGAACGCTTTAAGTTAAGCGGTTTTGGATTAACTGAGTTAAATGGCAAATACCATTTAATCATAAAACGAGTAACAACAAGCGAGCAGAACATTGAAAGCACAGCACCAATCAAAATGATAAGCCCCAAACTTCTCAGCCCAGCATAGCCAATTATGCACAAGATGATTGCAACTATTGCAAGTGCAACATGTGAATCAAAAATTGGCCACAATGCTTTTTTAAAGCCATTTTTGTATGAAAGAGGAATTTTTTTGCCGGAAGCATATTCTTCCCTAATTCTTTCCAAAATCAGCACATGGCAGCCGATTACAATCGCGTATGAAAGCACGATGCCGGCAAGCCCTGCAACTGTTAATTGAATGAGCGGAATTGCCTGCAAGAAAAACAGCATTAAAATTGTAAACACAACAAATGAAACATCTGCAAGCAAACCAAAATGTCCATATCTAAGCACCATAAACAGCATAACTAAGAATAGCGCCACGCCCATAGCAATTAAAATATACATAAGCGTGTCTGTGCCAGCCGTTGCTGAAATAACGCCTGTTTGAATAAGTTCAAGTGAAGCGTTGTAAGTGCCTGATAAAATTGTAACTGCATATTCCTGTGCAGTTGTTGAATCTGTAATTGACCCGCCTGAAATAAAGGTCTGTCCATCAGTGATGGCCTCGCTGCAAGTTAATTGAATTGCGTCATCGCTGCCAATATAAACATACAAGTAATTGTTTTCAGTTTTCTCTGCTGCAATTTCGCTCATCTCTTGCAGTTTTGAAGTGCCTGTGCTGTCAAAATCCAAAACCACGCCATATGAACTGCTGTCTTGATCGTAACTTACATAAACATTTTCAATGTTTGCGCTTGAAATATAATCGCCTGTAAACGAAGCGACATCGTTTACATCAAAACTGTCGCTTGAAGCAATGTAAACTGTTGTTGGCTGACCAATTAAATTGAACAAATCGCCCGAAACAGAATCCTTTGCAACCTCAATTCTTATTTGATTGCCACCCTGCTTGGAAACTGATGCGTTTAACGCGCCGTTGTCATAAAGCAGGCTTTCAATTTGCGAAACAGTTGACTCAACCGCGCCATCCAAATCGGTTGTGTTGGCGGTTGGCGACAAAGACGCCTCATAAACAGCAGAAACACCCCCCGACAAATCAAGGCCGAGAGGGATTGCATTTAAAAAGCCGTTATAAATATAATCTGTTCCAGCAACTGGAAATGACGCAAAGGATAAAACAAGGCCAATAACAATCAGCACACCTAATATCGCAAACTTCCAAATTGAACGCTTTTTAGCCATTATAACCCCTTAAATTCTAGTTGACTTATAAATAATTATTGGAAGTCAAACAACTTCCTAAATCATTATATATAAATCAAGGGGCAGTGTCAAATGTTTTTTGCGCCTACCTGGTAGATTTTTTAAGATTTACGCATATAATGCCACAAATTCCACCGATGATGGTGCCAAAGACGATGTCGTTTAAAAGAGTGTGGTCAAAATTGAACGCGCCGTTTAAAATTGAAAACACTATAAAAGCCACAATTGTGTAAACAAACCCAATCAACAGTCCGCTTACTAGCCCCATTTCTTTGCGTTTTTTTAGGCCAAAAAACACTCCTAAAAATATGCTTAAACCTTTTATCACCTGGTTTATAGGCAAAATCAATTTGTCCGAAAGTGAAGTAAATTTAAGGCAGAAAGCAAAAATCAATATGCCAATTAAACTTACACAAAGCGCAATTAAACTGCCTTTGACAATTGAAAGAAAAACGCCGCTATGCTTTTTTTCTTCCAAGTTCTTTGCCCTCATTTTCATATTTGACTCCTTTACGCATTTTTATACTTTAACCCTATTAGAATACATTCTAACTTATGCTTGTCTAAGAGCAAATATGAAAAAATAAAAGATGCGCTTAGGCATCTTTATTTTTTGATTGCTTTTTGCTTTGAGTTTTTTTCTCTGGCTTAGCGGAATCTTTGCTTTCCTCTTTTTTTTCTTCCTCTTTGTTTTGAACTTTTTCTTCCTTAGCCTCTGCCTTTTTGTCTTCAACTTTGTTTTTATCTATTAAAGGCAGGTCTTTTGCAACAGGAATTTCATCTTTAATTACTTGATAGATTGCATATGCGTCAACAGTCATGTAACTTTTATATTTGTCGCTGCCTGTTTCGATTGTAACTTGTTTTGCAGTTCCATCAAGTTTGATGTCAACAATTTTGCCGTAAACACCACTTGTTGTAAGGATTTTATCCCCTCTTTTAAGTGAATTTGTTTGCTCGGTCATGCGTTGATTTTCTTTTTTATTGCGCCTAATCATCAAAAGAGGATAAGCAATCACCAAAAGCGCTATTAAAACAATTAAAACAATTTGTGTTGCATCAAGTGCAAGAAGTTGCGACATAAACATTTTCTCCTTTTTTAAGATAGGCTTATTATAAATTAAATTTTTAACAATTCAAAACGATTTTAACTAAATTTTCTTAGTTTTTATTTCCTGCAAAATTCTTTCGACAAAATCTTGCATTTTTAATCCGCTTTGGTTTTCGCCTCCTCTGCCTCTAAGTGAAATTGTGCCATTTGCCTGCTCGTCATCACCAACGATGATGAGATATGGCACTTTCATGTTGTGCGCCTCACGAATTTTGTAGCCAACCTTTTCGTTTCTTTCGTCCACGGTTGCGCGCACGCCGTTATCTTTAAG
>CALVTD010000008.1 GCA_944359935.1 uncultured Clostridia bacterium
AAAACCAGCGACTGGGGTGAAGTCATAACAAGGTAGCGGTATCAGAAGGTGCCGCTGGATCACCTCCTTTTAAAGAGAACGGATTTTCCGTTTCATGTCGAGATATGAATTTATTTCATGTCGCCCGTTAGATGGGCTAAAAAACAGGACTATTTTCTCAATAATTTTCCTATTTAATGCTAAATAAAAAAGAATGCAAAATTTGCATTCTTTTTTTATTTTTTAAATATATTTATAACGCTTTCTTCATCAACAACTTTAATGTATGTAATATCATCAAAAGCGTCACTTTTTAGTTGTTGATAGTAACTTTGTTGCAAACTTAAAAAATGCTCGGCTTGCTCTTGTGCTGAAAGTGGTGCGCAAAACTTTTCATCAATATGCTGAAACTCATTGATTAACAAATTTATATGGGCATTTGATGGGCCAAGTTTTTGATATAGTTGAATCTTTTTATACATATTTTCAATAAATGGCGAGTAATTTTTATAATAATCTTCTTCTTGGTCGATAAATTTTTGATAAAATATTTCGCTTAATTCACCTAGATCATATCCAATTGAGCGAAGAAAATAGCGTTCGAGTTTTCTATTTTCAAACTTGTGATGTAATGCAAAATAAAACACTTTGTCACTCATCTCATTAAATTTTTTTGCTTCGTCTAACATTTTCATCTCCATATGTAAATTTTAGCACGAGTAAATTTTCTTGTCAATATTAAAAATTGCTTGGATTAACCAATTTTTTGTGTTACAATATTCATATATTAAAAAAGGAGGGAAAAATGAAAAAACTTAGAGGAATACTTGGCAACGCACTGCTTTTGGTGTTCTCAGTTGCAGGTCTCGCATTTATGGCTTTGCCATGGAGCGCAAGCAGAGTGTGGGTTGCAGGTGAGGCAAGCGAAGCAGTTGAAGGGTCAAGCGTGTTTGATGCATTGGGACACATTGCAGACGCTGACGGCACAAGCAAGGCAGCGCTTGTGTTCTACTTGATGTTTGCAATCATTGCGTGCATTGTTGCAATCACATCAATCGTTAGCCTTGTTGGAGTTATCATCGGCAACAAAAAATTAAACCTTACATTCTACAACAGAATTCTTTCTCTTGTTTTGCTTGTGTTTGGTTTAATTGCTATGATTTGCTCTATCGCAGCATTTGCAGATGTTTCTTTTGTAGAAGATATCGAAATACTGGGTGGCAAGAATGGAACAGAAATGATCGCTCACGGCGGCGCAATTCTGCCTATGATTTGCGGATTGCTTGCACTTGTTAGTGCTTTCATTGCTCCAAGCAAGAAAAAATCTTAATTTAACATAATAAAAATTTCCTCTTTGGGCAAAATATGCCTGAGGAGGATTTTTTATGAAAAAAACACAAATAAGATGTATTGTGGGAAATGCTATTGTGCACATCGCTTCAATTTTGATACTCTGCTTTTATGTTTTAAACATGGTTGAAGGCGTTGGTGGCAACAGCATTTACAGCGCAATCACAAACTTATCAACTGCCACAGGAGCGGATATAGCGTATTATATCGTTGCAGGTGCGTTTTATATTTTAACGCTGATTCTTGCAATAACCATGATTATTCTTAGTGCGATTGGTTTGTTTGGCGGCATCTTTGACATTCGTGCGTTAAACATGACAACTGCCAACAGAACGCTTTCAATAATTGCTATGATTTCAGCGCTTATGTCGCTTATCTTCATGATTGTGTATGTTTCTCTTGCAGGCATTGCAGGTTCAAGCGTTGGCGCAGGGCCAATCACCGTGTTCTTGGCGTCCATCCTGGCTGTTGTTGGTGCTTTTGTGGCGTACAGCAGAAAGATATACAGAAGTGAATAAAATAAACAAAAATCTTGCAATAAGCGAGATTTTATTTTGATTAAATGCGCAAATTTTGTATAATAAGAAAAACGGGGGATGTGATGAAAGAACTTAAAATCAGGGCGCTTGTTGGAAGTATCGTGGGCATGGTTACCAGCCTCGCTTGCATATTTTTATTGTTTATGCCAATGTTGGTGGAAATTCGGGCAGGCGCAGCAACTGCTGACAATGTGCTGTATTCTGTGTTTGATTCCATGTTTCAAATCGGCGATGTTTCTCAAATTTTAGGAGATGCAACGCTATATGTGGCATCTTCCGCACTTATGATAATATTTTTTGCGTTATCAATTATTTTATTTGTTTTATTTACCTTATCACTTGTAAGCATATGTTTAAACGACAGCCAACCAAAGGTTTCATCAAAACTTAACATGGCGCTTTCGTTGAGAGTGATTTCTTTGATCACATCCGTTCTTGGCACGATTGCCACAATCCTTCTTGCTTTCTACTTTGAAGCAAACGGTCTAACCCAGACAACCTTTGGCTATGGAACAATTGTTTCACTTGTGGTGAGCCTGCTAAATATTGGCGCGGCTTTCACCATTCCAACCAATATGGAGAAAAAAAGGATGGAAAAGAAAATTCAAAAAGCCACAATAATAGATTAGTCCAAAATTTCAATATTTACAATTTTATCTTCATTCAGGTCCAGTTTAACAACATAGTGGCCTGATTTTTTTATCACCAAAAATTGGTTGTCATCCAAAGCGAAAAAGTCTTGAATTTCGCCAAAATAGGCGACAAGTTTTTCTTCGTTAGAGCCCAATCGGTCGCTGACAAGCAAACTTGCCTCGCGGTATTCGCCGTTTTTTAATTTTTGCAGAAAAAGCATTCCAGTGATTTTTGGGTTTCTTGAAACGGTTTGCAACGACTTGGTTTTAACAAGATTGCCGTCGGCGAACACAAACTTTTCTTCGCGGCCTTGTTTTTCGCAAATTAGTTCGCCATTTTCAAAATCAATTCTGGAAGCGGTAACGCTGGTTAAAGAATTGTTTTCGCTGTCAAAAACAATGGCTTGATCGCTGTTTTCGCCTTTGATTTTTAAAATTGCAAACTTTTCATAACTGATTATTTCATATGTTTTTGGCTTTATGCACTCACAATTTTTGATGATTTCGTCTGTTTCCACCTCAACAAAAGTGCTTGCAATTTTAAAGTTGATGGTTTTTGAGTTTAAAGTAATTTTTTCTTTTGCCATTGTTCCAAGACTGTTCGGCTGCAAATAAAATATGCGTTTTTCATCCACATCAAAAACCTTAACAGGATAAAAGTGCGCCTCCATGTCCAAAACAAATGGCACATCTTCGCGCCTGCCCGTGGTGGGATAGATAAACAGTTTTTCAGGCTTGTCAAATTGCAAAACATAACCCTCTTCCAAAAACTCTTCGCCTGCGTGCCATTTAACCAGGCATGGATATGTGCTTCTTACTTCAAATATTTTCATGTGATAAATATATGCGCAGTAAAAAATTTTAAGTATAAAAACCTGCCATTATGTTAAAAAATCTTTTAATTAGGAGGGGATATGAAGGGTGTGTGGCAGGATGACGAAGTAAAAAATCTTTTTAAAACCGTTGAAGAGTGTAAAGTTTCTGGCAAGGCTGTGAGGGAGGCTTTTTTGTTGCATGCAAAAAGTTATGGAAGAAAGGCAAACAGCGTGCGTAATTATTACTATCACGAACTTGACAACCTTGCGAAAGATAAAAGCAGAGCGCAAAAACTGGGCATAAAACTTGAAAACCATCAAAAAAATCAGTTTGTGGGGTTCAGCGAAGAGGAGAAAAACAAAATTATTGCAAAAATTCAAGAAAAATTAAATCAAGGCTATTCTGTCCGCAGAGCCTGCCTGATGCTTAGCGGAGGTGATGTTAAACAGATGCTGAGGCTGCAAAATAAATACAGGGCAAACCAAAAAGAAGGCAAAAGCAACATTTTAACATTTAAACAAAAGCCAACCAATAAAATCACGGATGCTGACATCAATGGCTTGTTTATGGGCCTTGTTAAACTTGTTAAGAAAAGCGCAATGGAAGAGGCGAAGAACGCCGCGGCTGAGGAAAAGTTGCAAACCAGTGCCACCATTCGAAAACTTATTTCGCAGATTGGGCAAAAAGATAGGGAACTTGAATTTTTAAAAACCGATTATATGTCGCTTAAAAAAGAAAATTCGCTTTTGAAGAAAAAACTGCTGCTTGCAACTTGTTTGAAGGCTAAATCACTTACAAGTGAGAAAGAAAAGGCTTAAAGCCTTTTCTTTTAATTTAATTTGTGTTAAAATTTAGTTGTGGAAATAAAAATCATAACCGGCGCAAATCAGGTTGAAGCCATAAAAAACACTTTGCATGATTTGCCGCGCGGGGAAGAAGTTTTTATTGTTGTGCCAGACAGACAAACTCTTCAAATTGAAGAGATGCTTTTTGACGAATTAAATTTGGCTTCAACCTTTGACATCAATGTGGTGGGATTGACCAACCTGGCAACAAAATATGTGGGTGTTGAATTGCAGCCGCTAAGCGAAATTGAAAGTTTGCTGTATGTGAAAAAGGCAGTTGAGAATGTTAAGCAAAATTTATGCTATTTTAAATCCGCCAACATCACATTTTGCAAGGAGGTTTTCAAATTTATTTCGCAACTCGCCGCCTCAGGAATTGCGCCGCAGGATATTTGCTCTCGCCAAAACTCGCCTTTGCAAAAAAAGGTTGCAGATATCAAACTTATTTATCAAGAATATCAAATGCTGACAAGCGAAAAAACAGACCCAAACCAACTTTTGCAAAAATTTGAGCAGACCATTGAAAGCCAAAACTTGTTTACAAACAGCAGTTTTTATTTTGTGGGATTTGATAGTTTCACTTTAAGGCACTATGAACTAATTTCAGCACTTGCAAAAAAATGTAAGCGCCTGTGCGTCAGCCTGCCGGCGCCATTAACGCGCAAAAATGCTTACATATATGACGGCGACATTATGCAAAAAATGCAGAATTTGGCAAAAAGTTTGCATCAAACAATTCAAGTTTATTCGCCGCCAACCTCATTGCATGGCGAGGCAAAAGAGATTGCCAGCCAACTTTTTGGCGGAGATAAAACGGTGGCGGATGGCAAAAATGTGCGCATTTTTGGGGCAAGAAGTGCCAGACAGGAGGCCGACTGGGTTGCAAAAATAATCGCGTTTGAAGTTTTTAATGGAAGAAGATATAAGGATTTTTCGGTGGCTGTCAGCGACATTCAAAAATATGGTGACGAACTGGCGGAGGCTTTTGAAAAAAATGGCATACCATATTATTTGGACACAAGCATAAGCGCCAACAAAACATATTTGGCGTTGGTGTTTAAAAAACTTATTACTTTTGCTTACAAAAATTTCACCAAGCATGATTTGCTGTTTCTTTTAAACTGCCCGCTTTTTGAGCAGGATAGAGAGCAGATAAGTTATGTGAGCAAGGCATATCAAGGTGGAGCAAAGCAGTTTTTTGCGCTTAAAGGTTTGCCGCAAATAAAAAAAATTGTGGAGGCGGCGAGAGAGGATGTGCCGCAAGGGGCATCGCTTGCGCTGGAATTTTTGCGTGAAAATGTGGAAAAATGTGCCGCACTTATTCAAGACGAAAAAACTTTGGATATGGAAAGGCAAATTCCAGACATCCTTTCAAGCATCATAGAGGCAAGCAAACAAATTGGCTCCACAAGCAGCATGAAAGAGTTTATCGCCGCAGTGGAACTGGGGCTTGAAGCGACACAAGTTTCTGCAATTCCAAGTTATGTAGACCAAGTTTATGTTGGTGATGCAACCGACAGTTTCTTTGGCGAAAGCGAAATTTTGTTTGTGGTGGGCGCAAACGCTGGCTCAATGCCTAAGATAACCATGGATAACTCCATATTCGCAGATGAAGAATTGCAGCGTGCCGGCTTTATTCGCAGCGTGGAGCCAACCGTTAAAACCATCAACAGGCGTGCAAGATTTAAGGTTTTTTCGCTGCTAAGCAGTTGGAAGAAGCGGCTTTACATAACCTATGCGCTTTCGGGCGAGGACGACAAGCCAATTTCGCCAAGCATGATTGTGGGAGAACTTGCCGCGCTGTTTAACAAGGAAGGCAAAACTATAACCAACATCATGCCAGACAATCTTGAAGATATAAATCAACTGCTTTTGGCGATTGGCAAAAATAAAATTGGCGCAGAGCAGGTGATGGCTGAGGCATCCTCGCCACAAATTAAACAACTTTTAAATGAGGTTTTGCAGGTGGACCTTGCAAAATTTGACAGGATTAAACCGCTTGCTTGCGCAAAAACGCTCAAATTAGGCGAAGCAATCAAACCAACTGAGATTGAAAAGTTTTATGACTGTCCATTTAAGGTCTATTGCGAAAATGTGCTTAAACTTAAAGAAAAGCAGTTGCAAGCGCTTTCGCCAGCCGAGATTGGCAGCATTGTGCACGATGTGCTGGAAAACTACGGTAAACAGTTCAATTATGCTGTGCTGGATGCGGCCGAGATGCAGAAATTTATTGATAAGCAACTTGAAAATGACTATGATTTTGGTGCGCTGCCAGACGGCGAACTAGTTTTGAGAAGGCTGAAAAAAGACCTCTTTAAAATTTGCGCCTCAGTTGCACAAGAAAACGCCTCTTCACCATATCAGCCGTGGCTTATTGAACAAAAGATTGAAGGAAAGGTTCAGGGCAAGCCATTTTATGGCAGGGTGGACCGCGTTGACAAAACCGGCGATGTGTTTAGGGTGATTGACTATAAAACCGGAAGAATAACCACCAATTTAATCAGGGAACTTAGTTATGGCAAAAAGTTGCAGTTGTTTTCTTATGCCAAAATGATTTCGCAAAAATATGGTTTAAAATGCGGCGGCGTTTATTATTTTGACGTCAAGGCAGGCTACACAAACTCGGCAAAAACGCTTGTGGGGCTGACCAGTGAATTTGGCGCGGATGCCGATGGACAAAAAACAGTTTCTCAGCAACAGATGACAGAGAATATGCAGCAGGCAGAAAACCTGCTTGCAAGCGGCGCAAAATTTTTAAGCGAGGGCAAGTTGTTGCCTCGGCCAGACGCGCACTCTTGCGAATATTGCAAATACAAAGCAATCTGTCTTTATGACCAAGAAAACGGCGTAAGGCGCATGAAGGGAGGTGAGGCATGAAAAAATTTACTCCATCACCAGAGCAGCAGCGAATTTTTGACTTTAATAAGAAAAATCTTGTAATCAGCGCCTCGGCAGGCAGTGGAAAAACCACCACCATGATTGAGTTTATTGCAAGGTTGGTTGAAAAGGGGCAGGACGTTAAAAGAATGCTGGTTTTAACTTTCACCAAAGCGGCTGCCAGTGAAATGCGTGAAAGGCTGATTTTAAACCTTATGTCAAAAGGCGAAATCGCCAGCGTGCAAAGTCAAATTGACGACTTGTTCACAAGCGACATTTGCACGATCCATTCATTTTTAGAAAAAATTATTAAACGAAATTTAAGCCAGTTTCCATATCTTGAAGGTTTTAAAATTTTGGATGAAAAACAAACCCTACTTTTAAGAGAGCAGGCATTTGCGCAGGCAGAAGAAGAGTTGCGCGAGGAAAAGAGGGAAGATTATTTCAATTTGTTTCTAACTTTGCGTGATAAAAACCTTATTAAAGAAATCATTTTTAAAATTGAAGATTTTGTTAACGCGCAGGCTGACAAACAGGCGGCTCTTTTGCGCATAAAAAAGTATGGCGAAAATTTTGAAAACTCAAAGTCCTATTTGTCGCAATTATTGGATGATAAGATTGAAAAGTTAAAAAATCAAATAATTTATTTTCCAAAAGACAATCCAAAAGCCGAAGAATTTTTGCTGCAAATTTTGGGTCAGTTTGCTTTTGAGGGAGCAGAACTTAGAGAAAAGGCCGAGGCTGCCAGCAAAATTGTGCTGCCAAGGATGCCAGTCCTCAGTGGCTATGACAAAAAGCAAGATGTGAAAGAAATTAAAAATCAGGCACAGCAAATAGTCAAGTTTGCTGAGAAATTGCAGCCGCAAAATAATTTGGTGTGGCAGATTCAGCAATCGCAAAATTTAATTGATGAAATTTTAAAATTATATCAAATTTATATCAAGATTTTTGCTGACAATAAAATACAATTAAATTATTTGGATTTTGATGATTTAGAGTTAAAAAGTGAAGAATTATTGCAAGAAAAGCAAGTTTTAAAGCAGTTGCAAGAAAATTATGACTATGTTTTTATCGATGAGTATCAAGACACCAACCCTGTTCAAGAAAAAATTGTCAAACTGCTTGGTGAGAAGGCAAGGTTTGTCGCGATAGGCGACCCTAAGCAAGGCATCTATGCGTTTAGAAATGCCACCTCTCAAATTATATTGAAAGACAGCGAAGATTTTTCTCAGCGAGAAGATTCTCAAACTGAATATTTAAGCCAAAATTACAGAAGCGACAAGCAAATATTGCAATTTGTAAACCATGTTTTCAGCCAAATCATGACGCAAAAAACAACCGGCATTGACTATAAAAACACCTCACTATTAAAAGGTGAAAATAATGCTGAAAAAACTGATGCGGCAGTGGTTAACATAATTGTTGTGCAAAAGCGTAAGCGCGAAAAGGCGCAGCCAGTTGAAAATTACAATATTTTTGAGGACCCACTGCTAAGTGAAGAGGACAGCGACCTGGAAGGGCAGATTGTTGCAAACAAAATTGAGGCGCTTCTTACTGGCAATTTCATTAGTGCCGATGGTAGCAAGGTGAGGGTTCAGCCAAAGGATATTGCAGTGCTTTCGCGTTCGAGAAGCGATGTTTGCACAAGTGTAATCAATCATTTGCGCAATAAAGGCATTCCATTCGTTTCCACGCTTAGAACCGACCTTTTGTCAAAAGCGCACACCAAACTTATCGTTTCGCTTTTAAAACTATGCTGCGACATAGACGATGAAATCACTTTGACGAGTTATCTGCTTTCGCCGCTTGCTAGGGTGAGCATGGATAAACTGGCGCTATTGCAAAGCAAGGGCGGCAGCATTGTGGAAAATGTTTTGGCAAGCGATGATGAAGAAATCAAGGCGGCAATGCAAAGGCTGGAACAATTTAAACTGCAATGCGCATTTTTTGGCGCTAAAAAAGCGCTGGAAAAATTGTTTTTGGAAAAAGAATATTTTGTGTATCTGCAAAGCAAAGTGGATGAGAACGCTGTTAAAGAAACAGAAAGTTTGCTTAGCATTATTGCGTCATTTGAAAACGACAAAGATTTGCCAAGTCTTTGCGAATTTTTAAGCAGCGACATAACCTTTTCAAACATCTCTGGGCAAAATGCTGTTACAATCTCATCAATTCATGCAAGCAAGGGTTTGGAATATAAAATTGTGTTTTTGATTGGCGCTGGCAAGCCGCTTTCAAGGCTTGACAATGCCTCTTTCAAATTGTCAAAAAGCCTTGGGCTTGGGCTGATGGTGTATGATGAAGAAAACTGGCAAAGGCTGCCGTCGCTTCCGCTTTTGGCAATCAGGGAGCAGTCTAGGCGCCAAGAGCGCGTGGACGAAATCATGATTTTGTATGTTGCACTCACTAGGGCTAAATGTCATTTGTTCATCACGGGAACCACCGATGCGGACAAAGTGCAAGAATTTTCACAGGAAAAATTTAACCAGTTTGGCTCGGCGATGGATTTAATTTTGTCAACCAACCCGCAAAACGCTGGGGCAAAGATTGAGGTTGTGGATGAGGTTGTGCCGTTAAAATCGCAGTTGACAGTTTCGCCGGTTGTGAAGATAGACGGGCAAGATAAACGCAAGGTGGAGGAATATTTAAACTTTAATTATTCTTATCAAGATGACACCACACTTAAACAAAAAGCCTCTGTCACCGAACTTGTAAGTGAGCCAGTTGAGCATGCTGCCGCGCAAAACAGCCAGGCGATTGAAGAGGGCAACGCATATCACGAAGCGCTTAGAATTATTGACTTTGAAAATGTAAAAAATGTGCAAGATGTGGAAAATCAATTAAAAAATAAAAAAATTCAAGAAAAATACTTAAAAATTATTGATTTTTCTTTAATTTTTGAAATTATCAATTTAATTAAGCCGCTTGCTTTTGGCAAACAAATTATAAAAGAAAAGCAGTTTACCATGCGTGCGGAAGATGGACAGGGCGCAAGATTGGTGCAGGGCACTGTTGACCTTTATTTAAAAGGCGATAAAAATATTTTAATAGATTATAAATACACCAATCAAAAAAATGCAGAAATATTAAAACAGCGCTACAAGATGCAACTGCTTTTGTATAAACAGGCCATTGAAAAAGCCGAAAATATTAAAGTGGATGAAATGTATTTAATTTCATTAAAAAATTGCAATTTAATTAAATTTTAATTAATAAAAAAAATATTAAAAAAATAGTAAAAAATATTAGTAATTTATTTTTTCTTGTGTTATACTAAGAAAGAAAAAAGGAGAATTATTATGAGTTTTTCATTCCTTGCAGATGTTCAAAGCGCATTTGAATCCTTCTTTATAACGTTGGCAAGTTCAATTTCCTACAATGCTTTGTTTTTTGTAGGGCTTGGGCTTGAAGTGTTTTTCATCCTGCTGTTCGGGGTGCTTACACACTTTTCTTACGAAAGCAGAATGAGAAGGTCGCTTGACAAATTAAACAGATGGCTGTTTACTCACAAAACGCTTGACAAAGAAAATATTAAAGAGTTTAACGACATGGTTAAAACCGCGCCAAAAAGGCTTGCAGTTAATTGGCAACAATACATTCTTTATCGTGAAAAAGCGCCTTCCGCATACATGTCAGCAGAAAACATTATTGAAAAGCCTTTAAGGACAAGTTCATTCGCTGCCAACATCAAAAACTTAGGTTGGGTTTCTGCGGTTTGGGCTGCAATCATGTTTATTGTTGCAATTGCATATCAAAACTTTGGTGACACAATTTTGAACGCAACCATGATTGTTATCGCTTTGCTTATTCCAATTTTCATTTTGATTATAAGCACCATTGCCATCATGATTTTGCGTGCAAGAAAAAATGCAAACTTAGATGAACTGTATCAAAACTTGCATTTGTTTGACCGCTTTATTGACAACGCTTGCGTAGACCTTCCACCTTACATTGACTATTCACTTCTTTTCACTGCTAAGGAAATTGACAAAGGCATTCCTGCACTTAGGGAATATCTTGAAAGCAGGGCAAGAAAAGAGAAGGAAGAGTTTGATAAGATTGCCCAAGAAGAAGGCGTTACATATGAGAAATATGATTTTGAAGGCATTGGCATAGACGGACAGAACATCCTGGAAAGGGCGATGAAAGAATCGGAGGCATACCTTTCTAAGAGAGATAAAACACTTGCCAAGATTGCACAGATTGAGGCAACGCTTGAAAGTTTGAAAAGAAACTTTGACAACATTCAAAAAGATTTCCAAAAACGCATGCAGGTTTCCAAAGAAAACATCGAAAGGCTTAGACAGCAGCAGGAAGAAACCACAAACAGAATTGAAAGCAACTTCTTAAGAAAACAACAAAACCAAGAAATTGCTAAGCAAGAAAAAGAACAAGCAGATTTTGAACAACAGAAGAACAGATACTTGATTGAGAAAAGCGATTATGAAGATGTAATCAAAACGCTCAATGATGAAATCGAAACCAACAAAACCGAAGTTGAAGAAGCGATGATGAGTGAATATGAAACCTTCTATTCCAAGTTGTTCCAAAATGCAATAGATGATGCTCAAAAGAAAGTTAAAGATAAAATCAACAACTTAACGCAAACCAATCAGGCAATTGAAGAGGACTTGACTGTTAAAGAGGCTCAACTCAAACGCGTTATTGATGAAAACGAAACACTGAAAAGAAAACTTGGCGTTGACTATGAACAAATTGAAATCCAGTCAGCAGAACTTACCCCAAAAGAGCAAGAAAAACAGCAACCAGAGCAAGAAAAAAGCCAACTTGTAACTCCTGCCGAAATCAAAAAGGCAATCAAAGAGAAAAATCAAGAGGCAAAAGAAAACAAAGCCGAGGTTGAAAAAAGCAAAGAAAACTTTGCATCCAACGAAAACATCAACAATATTTTAAATGCTCCTGAAACTTTGCCAGAGGAAGCGAAAGTGGAAGAGTATGTTCCTCAGCAAGAACTTCCAGAGGTAGAAGCGCAGCCAGCAGAGGAGCCTCAGCAACAGCCTGAGCCAGTTGTTGAAGAAATTGTTCCACAGGCAGTAAGCACTGACGATTTTGATTTTGTAACACCTGTTCAAACCAAAAAGCCAGCGCAAAAACCTAAAACTCAGCCTGCTGCAACAGGCGAAAAGCGCAGAGGCAGACCTCGCAAAGGCGAAGAAAAAACCTTGGAAGAGATGATCAGCGAAAAACGCTCGCGTGGCAGACCAAGGAAAACGCAAACTGCTCAGCCAACTGAAACACCTAAAAAGAGGGGCAGGCCAGCCGGCAGCACAAAAAAGCCTAAGCCAGCCGAAGAGCCTGTTAAAAGAGGGCGTGGCAGACCTAAAAAAGATGTCAGCGAACTTAAAGAAATAAACAAAAAAATCGATGATGAGCAAAAGCGCTTGGCGTCGCTTAAAGCGCAGATTGATAAAGAAATCAAAAACGCAATCAGCGATTTGGAATCTGGTTCAACTAAGCAGGATAGGCGCGATGAGATTTTGAGTGAAATCAACAACTTAAAAGCAAGTGTTGAGGAAATTAAAAATCAAAAAACAGCAAGCGAACAGATTGAAAACATCAATAAACGCATTGAAACATTGATGCAAGAAATTAAATCGCTGAACGAATAAGCACTTAGCCCACGGCAAACGCCGTGGGTTTTTTGTGTCAATTTTTGTCATAAAATCGCACCCTTGCACACAAAATAGAGTAGGACAAGGATTATGAGTTTTTGGGCACTTATTGTTTTGGGAATTGTGCAGGGCTTAACCGAATTTTTGCCGGTGTCGTCAAGCGGGCATTTGGTTTTGTTATCCAACATTTTCGGCATAGAAGATAGCCTGTTTGTAAGCATAGTTTTGCATGTTGCCACCTTACTTTCAGTTCTCGTTGCGCTTAGAAAGGAGGTTTTTGAGATTGTAAGGCATCCCTTTTCGCGGCTAAGTAAAAGTTTGGTTGTGGCAACCATTCCAACATGTTTAATCGTGCTTGTGCTGTATCCACTCATAACCCAATCTTTTGAAGGTGCAATTTTGCCAATTTGTTTTTTAATCACCGCAATTTTGTTGCTGACTGCCGACTTTTTCGTGAAGCACAAAACCTTTGTTCATAGCCCAGGGATTTCATACAAGCAGGCGCTAATGATGGGCATAGCGCAAGGGTTTGCCACGCTGCCCGGCATTTCGCGCTCGGGCTCAACCATATGCGCGGGTCTGTTTTCGGGCGGCGACAGAGAAAAAGTTGCAAAATTTTCATTTTTGATGAGCGTGCCGATTATTATACTTTCAATGGCACTTGAAATTTTTAAGTTGGTTAGGCTTGGCAAATTTCCAAGTGTCAATGTTGCGGGACTGATTGTGGCGTTCATTTTGGCGTTCGTGATTGGAGTGGTGTCTATCAAGGCGATGATTGCACTTACGCAAAAAGTGAGTTTTAAGTGGTTTAGTTTTTACCTTGTAATCATTGGCATAGTTGCGGCTGTTATTTAAAGGGGTGGTATGGACTATTTTGCTAAAAGCATTGAAGATTGTTTAAAAGCGTTTTCGTCCTCAAAGCAGGGGCTTTCTTTTGAAGAGGCAAAGTTAAGAGAACAAGAACTCAAAAGTCAGCAAATCTCTGTTGCTAAAAAAAGCGGATTGTTTAAAAAATTCGTTGCGCAATTTTGCGATTTGATGATTTTAATTTTGCTTGCCGCGGCAGCAGTTTCTTTTGTTATTGGCATTGTGCAGCATACGTCAAGCGAAATTATTGATGGCGCAGTCATTTTGGCGATTGTGCTGATGAACGCTGTGATGGGGATGCTGCAAGAAAACAAAGCCGAAAAGTCGTTGCAGGCGCTTGAAAAAATGACCAAGCCCGAGGCGGTTTTGTTGCGCAGTGGTAAGCAGATTAAGATTAAGGCCGAGATGATTGTGCTGGGCGACATTGTGGTGTTGGAGGCTGGCAGCATTGTTCCAGCCGATTGCAGATTGATTGAAAGCAGCAATTTGCTGCTTGATGAAGCCTCGCTTACGGGCGAAAGTCAGCCTGTGGAAAAGCAGGCGGGGTGCATCTGCAAACCCAACTTACCAATAAGCGAACGAAAAAATATGGTTTATAACGGCACAACCGTGGTGAGAGGCAGAGGTCTTGCCATAGCCGTTGGCGTGGGTAAAAACAGTGAACTTGGCAAAATTGCCGATGTGATTGCTACCAGCAAAAAGGAGATGACGCCGCTGCAAAAGGGCATTAAAGATTTGGGCAAAGTCATCACTTTTCTTGTGTTGGGCATGGCTGTTATCACATTTATTTTGGAGTTATGCTCTCATTACAGCCCGATGGATGCCTTTTTAACCGCCATTGCTATTTCGGTGGCGGCAATTCCAGAGAGCATGCCAGCAGTGATAACCATCATTATGAGCCTTGGCATTTCGCGGCTCGCCAAACAGAAGGCGATTGTAAAGCACATGCACTCGGTGGAAACTTTGGGTTGTTGCGATGTGATATGCTCTGACAAAACTGGCACAATCACTCAAAACAAAATGCAAGTTAAGGCAATTTATTGCGACAATAAACTCAGTTACACGAAAAGCAATGTGGGCAAAGATTTTTCAACCGTGCTTGCGTGCATGGCGCTTTGCAATGATGTGGGCGTGGGCAAAAACGGTTTTACTGGCGACCCAACAGAAATAGCGCTTGCCGAGTTTGCAAAAAAATATAACTTTGATAAAGTTGTGCTTTCCTCTTCTTGCAAGCGCTTAAACGAAAAACCGTTTGACTCCAACCGCAAACTTATGAGTACGGTGAACATGTATCAAGGCAGAAAGGTGGTTTTTGTTAAGGGTGCGGTTGATTTTCTGCTTGACAAGTGCGACAAAATGGTCGTAAGTGGCATTGAAATCGCCCTTACTCCGCAAAGGCGTCAGGAGATTGAAAAGGTGAACATGACCATGGCGAGCAAGGCGCTTAGAGTGATTGGCTTTGCGGTTAAATATGTGGAAGAAGAGCAAAATTATAAAGAAGAAAATTTAATTTTTCTTGGTCTTGCGGGCATGATTGACCCGCCGCGCAAAGAGGTTAAGGATGCTGTTAAAAAATGTTTGCGCGCTGGCATGCGGCCGATTATGATAACAGGCGACCACATGGAAACTGCCTTTGCCGTTGCAAAAGAGGTGGGCATTGTAAGCAAGAAAAGTCAAATTCTCACCGGCGGCGAGATTGACGCGATGAGTGATGAAGTTTTTTTAAAAAAACTTGAAAGCGTAAATGTTTTTGCCAGGGTGAGCCCTGAAAACAAGGTGAGAATTGTGGAAGGACTGAAAACCCTTGGCCATGTTGTGGCGATGACCGGCGATGGTGTCAACGATGCGGCAAGCATGAAAAAGGCAAACATTGGCATTGGAATGGGCATAACGGGCACGGATGTAACCAAAGAGGTTGCTGATTTAATTATCACCGATGATAATTTCGCCACCATAGTTGTGGCAGTGGAAGAGGGCAGAAAGGTTTACACCAACATTCAAAAAACAGTTAAATTTTTGTTTTCAGCCAACATGGGCGAAATTTTAGCGTTGTTTTTGGCGACAATCATCTTTCCGCAGCATGTGTTTTTGCTGCCAATTCAAATTTTGTTTGTAAACCTTATCACCGATTCTCTTCCAGCCATTGCGCTTGGGGTGGAACCTGCCGAAAAGGGCATTATGGAAAGCAAGCCTCGGGGCAAAAATAAGGGTTTGTTTAGCGACGGCAACGCTTTCATGACCATAGCGATGGGCATTGTTCAAACCTTGCTTACCCTCTCTTCATTCTGCATTGGGCTGTTTATATATGGCGAGGCAAGCGCCATGAGCATGGCTTTCTACACGCTTAACATTGTTCAATTTTTCTATCTCATTTCCATTCGCACAGAAAAAAGCATCTTCAAGTCAAACCCTTTTGCAAACAAATATTGCAATTTTGCCATATTATTTGCGGCAGGGTTGCTGGCGCTTATTGCACTCACTCCGCTGCATACGGTGTTAAAACTCGCGCCGCTAAATGGCTATGAGTGGCTTTGGATTTTGCTTGTTTCAATTGTGATGTTGTTTGCAAGCGAACTGTGCAAGTGGATTGTTAGAATAAAAAAGAAAAAACAGGCATAAAGCTTGTTTTTTTATGTTATATCATGATAAAAATAAATAAAAACAATAATAATTTTTAAACTTTTTGACTTTACGGCGTTATTGTGATAAAATTTAAATATGCTTGATGAAGTATTTAAAAAATCTTTACAGTTTGAAAATTTTTTGAAAACTGTTAAAAATGGTAAGGCCTCGCATTCATTTTTGCTGATTAGCAAAGATGCTTTTTCGGCGCAAACTATGGCAAACCTTTTTGCTGAGGCCCTGTTGTGCCCAAGCCTTTGCGGCGAGTGCGAAAATTGCAAAAAAATTAAAAGCAAAACGCATCCAGATGTTAAATATTTCCCAGAAGGCGCAAAACTTTTGGTGGAGGACAGCAAAAAAATTGTGGATGAAAGTTTTGTCAAGCCAATTTTTGCGGACAAAAAAATCTTTATCATCTGCAATGTGGATTTGTCAACCGAAGAGGCGCAAAACAAACTTTTAAAATCGCTTGAAGAGCCACAAAAAAATGTTTACTACATTTTAACCACTTCAAATTTAGATAAGGTTTTGCCAACAATCAGGTCCAGGTGCGATAAAATCACTTTGGCGCCGGCAAGTGAAGAGCAAATTCAACCCTATCTTTCTGGCGATGAGCAAAAAAAATATTTGGCACTTAAACTGGGTCAAGGGTATGTTGCAAAAACACTTGAACTGAACAAAAAAAGCAACTTGCCAGCGCTGTTTGAACTGGGGCTTGGGCTTTTGAGAGATTGTTCATCAAGCAAAGACGCAGTTGTTTGGTCAAGAAAAATAATCGACCAAAAGGCAGATTTTAATTTGCTGATAGAAATTATTTCGCTGCTTATTGAAGATGCGCTTATGTTGAAAATTGATAAAAATGCGGCCGTCAACTTTGAAAATTTTAGGGCGCAAATTTTGCAGATTGCGCAGATGCTTTCAATAAAATGCCTTTCACAACTTCAAGGCGTGCTTGGCAGGGCGGTGCGAGACCTTTCTTACAATGTAAGTTTTCCGCTGGTTGCGGACAATTTGGTTATGAAAATTTTGGAGGTTAAATACTTATGCAAATAGAAGTTGTGGGTGTTAAGTTTAGGCATGGAGTGCACACATATTCTTTCAGCCCAAATGGCAAGAACTATAAAGTTGGCGACAGAGTTGTTGTGGAAACTGATAAGGGCAGCGACCTTGTCAGGGTTGTGGAAGAAAAGAAAACCATAGATGCCTCAACTTTGGAAGAGCCACTGAAAAATGTGATTAGGCTTGCCAGTGAAGAAGAGATTAAAAAGGCGGAAGAAAACGACGAGAAAGCCTCTTCATTTTTGCCAGAGATAAGGCAAATGGCAAAGCAAAGCGGGCTGGAAATGAAAATAGTTGCAGTGGAGAGTAACTATGATTTTTCGCGCATGACGGTGAACTTTACTGCCGAGGGCAGGGTTGATTTTAGGGCGTTTGCAAAAAAACTTGCCGAGCGCTTTAAAACCAGAATTGAACTTAGGCAAATTGGGCCCAGGGATGCTGTTAGATACATGGGCGGGCTTGGAATTTGCGGAAAAGAATGCTGTTGCGCTCAGGGCTATGGGCAGAGCGACCACATTTCAATCAAAATGGCAAAAAATCAAAACCTGTCGCTCAATCCAAGTTCAATCAGCGGCGTGTGCGGCAAACTGTTGTGCTGCCTGGCTTACGAAAACCAAACATATGCCGATGCGCTTAAAAGCATGCCAAAAGTGGGCAGCATTGTGCAAACTAAGGATGGCAAAGGCAAGGTTATGTATAACGACCTGTTGAACAGAAAGGTTTCTGTTAAGTTTGAAGATGAAAGCATGAGCGAAATTAAGGAATATGACGAAAGCGAAGTTAAGTTTGAACGAAAATGAAAGATTGGATGATTTGCAGTTTGAAGGGTTGAAAATTGTGCAAAACAAAAACCTTTATTCTTTCACGTCCGATTCCGTTGTGCTGGCAAACTTTTTAAAAATTAAAAGAGGCGAAAACGCTGTGGAGATTGGCTCTGGCAGCGGCGTTATTTCAATTTTGGCCACAAAAAAAACAAATGCCAAAAGCATAATTGGTTTTGAAGTTCAGCGCGAACTTTTTGAAATGGCAAACAAAAGTTTAATTTTAAACAACATTAAAAATGTTGAATTCATCAACGACGATGTTCGTAACTATAAAAAATATGTTCAGCCTGGCAGCGTGGATGTGGTGTTTTCAAACCCACCATACAAGCGTGATGGCTCGGCGCAGGATAACCAAAATCAAAGCAAAGCCGTTGCGAGACATGAGAAATATTTGCCGCTGCAAGATTTGGTGGAGTGTGCAAACGGCATGCTAAAATTTAGTGGCAGGGCGTATTTTGTATATGACGCGGATAGATGTGCGGAAATGATTTTTGAACTAAAATGCGCAAAATTGCAGCCAAAACGCATGTTTTTCACCGAAAATGGCAAAGGGAAAGTGATATTATTCGTTGTTGAGGCGGTTAAGGGCGGCAAAGATGGAGTTACAGTTTTGCCAAACCTTATCACAAACGACAAAGACGGAACTTACTTAGAAGACATTAAAAAAGGGGTGTGGGAAAAATAAATACGCTTCTTGACAAAGGATTAAAAATAGAATACAATTAAAGTATGGGAGGCAAAAATGAAAAAAGCAGAAGCAATAAAAATTATTGAATCAATTTGTTCTTTTGAAAATTATTTGGAAAGAAATAAAGTGGAGGGAAAGAAAAAATGAAAGGAAAAATTGAGTTTTTGGTGGAAGAAGATGGTACTCTTGATGGTGCTCCTTGTGTTAAATTAGAAGGGGTTGCTCAAAGCAACAAAATTGTTGGGGCATATTATTATGATGGTAATGGGAATGTAAAAAATTTATCTATAGGTTCTGTAAGACGTATACGACTTGGTGATGATATGTTATATGTTGTTTCACCAACCGGCAGACATGTTTGTGTAGTCGATCAAAGAGGGAATTGCGGTGTGCTTCCCCTTGGGTGGAATAAAAAAATTACAGCTACGGAAGATGGCTTTATTAAAATTGAAGGAGTTGAGGGTTCATGCCTATATTATGACAGGTTGTTCCAAGAATCAACACAGCCAACAGAATTAGGCAAAGCGCTTTATCAATATGATAGAGAAAACATCAAACCAGAGGACGTTATTGACGCTTATTTTAAAGAAGCGTATAAAGATGATCGTAAGGGTGTGATAAAAAACAAGGTAATGGAATTTATTTTAAACGAAGAAAAAGCAAGAGCTTTTAGAGAAATCGAAGGGATGGAGGATGTTCCTGATGAGTATGTGAAAAGCTTAGAAAGTAAAATTGCTGGCATTGAAGCACATTTAACGCTCAAACAAGAAAGATTACAAAAAAGAGAAGCAGCAAAGAAAGCAATTTCTTCAATCTCATTTGACAATAAATTTTAGTTTGCTTTTAAAAGAAAAAAAACATGGCATGCGCCATGTTTTTTTTACATCACTCGGCAGAGCAGGCATGCAACGATTGCGCCAATGATTGAGGCGACTAAGGCGCATGGAATTGCATAGTAAAGTTTTTTAACTTTGGTTTGTGAAAAATAGACGGTGGCGACATAGAAGATTGTTTCGCTGCAACCCAAAATCACGCAGGCGCAGCGAGAGATATAACTGTCGGCGCCATAGGTGGCAAGCACATCATCCAAAAGCGCGAAAGAGCCAGAGCCTGTGAAAGGGCGAAGCAATACAAGTTCGCATAGTTCGGGCGGGATGCCTAAAAAGGTGAAAACCGGCGTAAGAATTTGCGCAAGAAAGGCGGTTACGCCGCTTACTCGCAGCAGTGCCACCGCAATCATTATGCAGGCGATGAATGGAAAAATTGAAACAACAAGGCTTATGGCGCCTTTTGCACCTTTGACGAACGTGTCATAGGTGTTTATTTTTTTGAAGAAGCCATATAAAAACAGCGCTACAAATAAAACAGGAAGAATGTAAATGCTCATGGGCGCCTTCTTCTTGCTTTAAGTTTTTTGTGAATCATATAACAAATTAAAACAAATACAATGCCCAGACCGGTGGTGACGATTGTTGAAAGAAGGGTGGGCAGAATAATGTCAGCGGCGTCCGCACTTCCGGCATTGGAGCGCAGGCTGATTACCGTGCTTGGCAGCAGTTGAATTGAGGTTGCATTCACCACAATAAGCATAATCATGGAAAAATTTGCTTTGCCGCTGCCGTCATCAAGCGCTTGCATGGCTTTTATGCCCATTGGGGTGGCGGCATTGCCAAGACCGAGCATGTTTGCAGACATGTTTAGGGCAATCATCTTTTGAATTTCTTCATTGTCAACTCTAAAAAGTTTTTTGATAAGCGGGCGCAAAAGCCTGGCAAGTTTTTGTCCCAGTCCGCTTACATCCACAATCTCCAAAAGCCCCAGCCAAACAGCATAAACCGCGCAAAGTTCAATGCAAAGTTCCAGCGCCGAAGTTGAGGCGCCAATCATCGCATCCAGCGTTGCGCCGGGGTCAACAAAAATCAGCACGCCGATTGAAATCAGCATCATAAACAGCCAAATTTTATTCATAGTGTAAATATATGCCTTTCGCCCATATTTCTTGACAATAAGCCGCTTTTGTGCTAGGCTTTAAGCATGTTTATCGATGCGCACGCACACATTTACGAAAGCGATGTTAAGGCGGTTTTGGCAAGGGCTAAGGAGGCACTTGTTGACTTTGTCATTTGCCCGGCAAGCGACTTTGAAAGCATCAACAAAACTCTTGAAATTGCCGAGGAAAATCCAGAGGTGTTTGCCTGCATAGGTTTTCATCCGCAGGACGCAGAGCAATATTTAAATGGCGGCAGAGAGTTTTTGATTGAAAAGGCGGCAAACAAAAAGGTGGTGGCAATTGGTGAGATTGGCCTGGATTATCACTTTGGCGGCGAGGACAGAAACCTTCAAAAACAAATTTTTGACGAACAGATAAAACTTGCAAGCAGTTTAAATTTGCCGATTGTTGTTCACATCAGGGATGCAATGGAGGACGCACTGCAAATTTTGCAGAACAACGCAGAAATCTTAAAAGGCGGGGTGGTGCACTGTTTCAGCGGTGAATGGCAGGACGCGCAAAAAATTATGGCGTTGGGGCTGGATTTCACTGTTGGCGGAGTGCTTACTTTTAAAAACGCCGCACATCTTAGAGAGGTGGTTGCTGGCATTCCACTTGACAGGCTGATGCTTGAAACCGACACGCCATATCTTGCGCCAGAGCCATATAGGGGCAAGGTGAACGAGCCAAAAAATGTGGTGCTGGTTGCGCAGAAATTGGCGGAAATTAAGGGTGAAAATATTGAAAATATTGCAAAAATAACCTCAAAAAATGTAAAAAGGGTGTTCAAAATATGAAATTTAACTTTAAAAAGAAGTTTGGGCAGAATTTTATAACCGATAAAAATTTGTTAAAAAGCATTTGTTTGGATGCCGACATTCATGCAACCGATGAGGTTTTGGAAATTGGTGCGGGCATGGGTGCGCTTACAAGCGCGCTTTGCCAAGAAGCAAAAAAGGTTGTCGCCTATGAAATTGACCAGGAACTTAAACCACACTTGCAAGCGCTGGAACCCCAAAACCTTGTTTTGCACTTTGAGGACGCATTAAAAAAACCGCTTGCGCAGATTGAAAGTGATTTTGAGGGCTGTTACAAACTTGTGGCAAATTTGCCATATTACATCACAACCCCGCTTATCTTTAAGTTTTTGCAGAGCACTTTGGTTGATTCAATCACCATCATGGTTCAAAAAGAAGTGGGGGAAAGAATCGTGGCTCAGTTTGGCGGCAAAGATTACGGCGCACTTTCGGTTTGTTGCCAGTATTTTGGCAAGCCGAAAATCATGCGAAAAGTGCCAAAGAGTGTGTTCACTCCTCAGCCGGATGTGGATTCTTGCATTGTGCGGCTTGACATTGAAAAAAGATATGATGAAAATGCAGCAAATTTTTTCCAGGTGGTAAGAATGTGCTTTAAAAGTCGAAGAAAGACTTTGCTTAACAACCTTGCCGAGGGCTTGGGTGTTGAAAAGTCCACGCTGAGCGGATTGGGCTTTGATTTAAACAGGCGCGCAGAACAACTTTCGCCAACCCAGTTTGAACAACTTACGCTTTTACTCAAAGATTATTTGGGGCAAGATAAAATTGTGCCGATGCTGCAATAAACATGCCAAAGCAACGTTTTAAGTTCGGCAATTTCTTCCGGCGTTCTGTTGCGACAAAGTTCAATGGCAATGGCGGAGGAGAGATACAGCATTTGCGTTGACGGAATGTGTTTCATAACAATATTTATGAGTTTTTTTGCAAAAAAGTTTCGAAAAGGCATATTTATATGTTAAAATATTACTATACAGGTGATGAATATGGATTATAAGCAAGAATTTTTAGAGATTTTTTATGACAATATCGAGCGCGATGGCAGCGACAAACTTTTGGAATGGCTGGAAAAAAGCGATTTCTTTTCGGCGCCTGCTTCAACCAATAGGCACAGCGCCGAGGAGTGCGGGCTTTGCAAGCATTCGGTGTTTGTTTACAGAAGAATGGTTAAACTTTTGCAAAGCGAATATGGCAGCGATTGGCACAAAAAAGTGTCGCCAGAAAGCGTGGCAATTATGGCGCTTTTGCATGATGTTTGTAAGGTGGATTGTTACAAAGCCGACACCAAAAATGTCAAGGACGAAAACGGCGTTTGGCAGAAAGTGCCATATTACAAATTTGAAGATAATCTTCCATATGGCCATGGCGAAAAAAGCGTGTATATCATCAGTTCTTTTATCAAACTTTCGCGCGAAGAGGCAATGGCAATAAATTGGCACATGGGCGGCTTTGACAGCAGGGTGAAAGGCGGCTACTATGGGCTTTCAACCGTGTTTTATACTTATCCTACCGCATTATTCTTGCATTTGGCGGATATTGAGGCGACTTATTTAGACGAAACTTGTTAAAAAAGCCTATTGACTTTTGCGGTAAAGTGGTATATAATTATGTTAACAAAAAAAGGGAGGCTGAAAAATGGCTGACACAGATAATAAAAATTCAATTTATGAAAAAGCAGAAGAAGCATTTAAAGAGATTGATGATGCTGTGGCTGACAATGCATCAGAGGCTGCTGCGGAGGCAGCATCTTCAACTGAAACTGATCAAACTGTTGTAGATCTAATGGCAGGCGCACTTGGAAAAGATTTGTCATTGCCAGAAGGAAATGAGGCTGAGGCCGCAGCAAGTGAAAAATCCGCTAAGGGTGCCGTTCCAGAAGCAGGCAAGACGTCTGTTGAAGGCAAAACAGGAGAGAACTCTGAGGCAAAAGAAGCCCGCAAAGATGAAGTGCCTGCTGATGAAGGGGACTCAAATTATAGACGATCTGATGGGTCTGCAACAGGAATGCCAAATGGAAAGTTGAACGGAAAGGTTGCACCGGGTGCGGCTGAAGCAACCTCAAACAAAGCTGTTAAAAAGGAAGAAAAGGAAACTGTACCTGCTGAAAGCGAATTGGATAAGTTTAATAAGGCTTATCAGAAGTTGCTGGATGCAGATAGAAACGTAATAGCTGGCACCAGGCTGTTGGACGCAGCTTTGACTGAAGCCAAAAACGCGAAAGCGAAAAAACTAGACCGCAAAAAGAGAAAACAAAAATACGATAATCTTAAAATAGAAACAGAAGCGCTTGCAGGTTATGTAGGAGACACAAAAACCGAAGGAGGCTCAACCAAAGCCATTGCAGATTTAGAAAGTTTTACATCGTTTGTGATGACAGATATAGGTGTTTCACCGGAAAAGCAGGCTTTGGCCACACAGTTAATCGAACAAGCGAAAGCCGATAATACAACCGCGAATAGCAAGTTAGACGAAGCTAGAAAAATTTTGAAAAGGAGAGAAATATTAAAGAAAGCAATCCTTGGGTTAGGAATTAGTACTGCAGCAGTTCTTGTTGTTGGGTCTGCTGGTGAAATTCCTGATGCATATGGTTATGGTTGGTGGTTCCTCGGTGGAGAGGCGCCGCCACCACCTAACGACAACCAAATCATTATCGATGTTGATGATATGGATGTCGCGCGCATTCAAAGTGTTTTGAATGGCGTTATTGGAAACACATCAGTTAAAGTTGAGGCCATCAAAAGCATTCAGGTTGACGCGGATAACAACTATCATTTGATTTTGGATGCCGATAAAAAAGGAACAGATTGCTTGATTGACATCAACATGGGCGAGCAGTCTGGCTTTGAAGATACAACGGCGCTTGTTGAAATCTTAATGGATACGGAACTAAATAAAGACGACATTAGCACATACTATGCTTTAAATAGTTTTATTAATGACGAAGCAGCAACTGCCAATATTTCAGTTGCTATTGAAAATCAGCTGGGCAGCACTGGAACAGCAAGCGGCGGAGTTTATGCAAAAGCCTCTTATGCAACCGACAGAGTTAATGGCGTATATAACGCAGACATTGACTTCCTTGTTTTTGATGAGGCAGGAAACGCTAGCATTATAGATGATGCGATTACTGCATCCAGCAAAAGTGATTTTAGAAGCAATTTATGGGCCGTTGTTTATCAAGCGTATGGCGGGCCAAGCACCAATTTTGATGGTGAAATAATGCAACACCCAACAATCACAAATTTAACTCCGGCTCAAATGACAATCGTTAATGTAACAACCGGGGCAGCAGTATCAACTGGTATAAGCCTTGAAAGATAATAAAAAAGCCTTATTTACTAAGGCTTTTTTCATATTCTTTTTTGCAGCGCGCAATAACTTTTTTGGCTTCTTTTGAGTCTGCAATTTCCTGAACCACAACTTTTTTGTTTTCAAGTTGTTTGTAAACTTCCAAAAAGTGGCTGATTTCATCAATAAGGTGCGGTGGCAGTTTGGCAATTTCTTTGTAATAATTGTATTGCGGGTCGCCGAACGGAATTGCAATAATTTTTTCATCGCAGGATTTTGAATCCAGCATCTTTATCACACCGATTGGATAGCACCTAACCAAACTCATTTTTTCAATTGGCTGGCTGCACAGCACAAACACATCCAGCGCGTCACCATCGCCGCTTAATGTTCGCGGGATGAAACCATAGTTGGTGGGATAGTGCGTGGAGGTGTAAAGCACCCTGTCTAAAATAATTAGGCCGGTTTGTTTGTCGATTTCATACTTGTTTTTAGAGCCCTGCTCTATTTCTATGTATGCAACAAAATCATTGGGTAAAATTCTGTCGGCAGATATCAATTCATCAATTTTCATGTTAACTCCTTGCTTTAATTTTAGCAAATTTTTAAAAAAATAGCAAAAGTTGTTGACAACTTTTTTTGAATGTGGTATATTTACAAAGCGTTTTATGGGGGATTAGCTCAGCTGGCTAGAGCGCCTGCCTTGCAAGCAGGAGGTCATCGGTTCGATTCCGATATTCTCCACCAAATTTTATAGGCTTCCAGTTGGAGGCCTTTTTTGTTGCAATAATTATATTTAATTATTTAATTATATTTCTTCTGCTTACAAAATCTGTTGTTTTTTGCATTTTATTTTGTTATAATGTAAAAAATAGTTGTAAAAGGCTATGGGAGAGGTGAGTGAGCGGCTTGAACTCAATGCTTGGTTCGTTTTGGACTAATATTTCAGATTTCATCACAGGGATATTTGCGCTTATTCCACAATATCTCTATTTCTTTTACACATGTATTGCAAGCGTTTTAGATTTATTTCAGTTTGTTATTAGAAAACTTGCGGGGTTGGATTCTTACTACGTCAACGGCGTGGAAACAGATGGAGATTTGCTCTCGCAATTTATCAATGGAATTTTGGGCTTAAACGGCAGTTATTCGGCACTCAACACTGTTTTTTGGTCTCTTGTAATTTTTGGTGCCATTGTTTTGGTGGTGGGGCTGATTATGTCGCTTATCAAGGCGCATTACAATTATGACAGCAAAAAATCAAGGCCGTCCGCAATTTTAGGCAAAGGATTAAAAGCGATTGGCACATTTGCGATTGTGCCTCTGGTTACAGTGTTTGGTGTTTATCTTTCAAGCATTTTGTTGCAGGCGTTAGATAACATAACCGCATCTTCAAGTTCAGGCAACACCGCGTCTGTCTACGCAAATTCAAGTGGAGATTACAGCCAGGTGTTTAGGGCTGATGAGGATGAATGGGGCAATCAAACTTACATATCCTATGACTTTTTTGGTTCGCATGCGCCAACAGGGCATCAATCTTTTTCAGGACTGCTGTTTCAGGCAGCAGCGCATGATGCCAACCGTGTGAGGTATGGCGGCTACACAGCATCGCTAGCAGGCGAGGCGTGGACGGACTGCGGAATTTTTAACTCCACTCTTTCCAGTGATCAGGGGCAGACGGAAGATGTTGCAAACATGATTGATTATGCTTTTATGAACAACTTGACTTTAAGTAGCCCACAAACTGCAAGTGTGCTTCAAAGTGAATCAATGATGCTGATGTCTTCGTTTAGATATTGGCAAAGCGCTATTTGGTATTTGGGCACAATAAATTTTGACAATTTTTCTAAATACAATGTTGGTTTAGTTTGGTATTACTACAATCTTTGGCAATTCAATTTCATAATTGGCTTTTTGGGCGTTATTATTGCAGTTACTCTGTTTTTCAATATTGTTTTTGGCTTGGTTGTAAGGCTGATTGAGGCAACAGCACTCTTTCTGGTTGTTGGGCCGATTGTGGCAATTATGCCGCTGGATGATGGCGCGGCCTTTAAGAAGTGGCGAAAAGAATTTGTTGGCGATGTGATTATGGCATACGGCGCCATTGTGGGCGTAAATTTGTTGTTTATGCTTTTGCCGTATTTGCAAGCGATAACCTTCTTCAACAGCACAGTGCTAAACGCAATTATGAACATGATTTTTGTGATAGTTGGCTTGTTGGCTGCAAAGCAGACTGTAACCTTGCTATCCAACCTCATTGGAGGCAAGGATGCCTACAAAGTTGGTGAAGAAGCCAAAAAAGAGGCAGGCAAGGCCAATTTGCTGTCGGTTAAAAATGTTGCAACTGTGGTTGCGCTTGGTGCAAAGGTTGCAAAATTTGTGCCAGCAGCAAGTTTGGCGGCTTCCAAAGTTGAAAAAGTTGCTCAAAAAGTTAGGCAGAATGAAGTTAGAAAGGCGCAGAATAAGCGCGCAACAGAAGGACAGGCAAAAGTTAGCCAAGCAACTCATGAGGCAATCAGGCAGCAACAGATTGATGAACTTGAAAAACAAAAGGAAGAGTTTAAAGATCTGGAAGAAGAACAACAGAAAATTTCTGCAACCGAAAACAAAAAGGCAGACGCGGCCGACGAAAGCGCCGCAGAAAATGACACCAAATCAAACGACGAGACCAAGAAATTTGAAGACTGGCTTAAATCTGGCTCAACTGATGCTTTTGACGGCGATAATGACGATGACAAAGCACTGGCTGATCAAATTAAACAGGAAATGGAAAGGCTTAACACAGAAGCCGAAACCAACCCTGATGGTTCGGCTAGGAGCGATGAGGAACTGGCTAGAATTAAAGAAGAAAATCTTAAAAACGCTGTTGAAAAGTTTGGGCAACAAAACTCTCATGCTAAACAGGCGGAGGCCGACAGAGCAAGGGCAAGCCGGTTTAGGGCAAATGCCGCAAGTGCTGATGAAAGTGCTGCGGACTATCAAAAACAGATTGCTGACATTCAAAAACAAATTGACGACACAAAATCGGCGGAGGTTTTGGATGGCTACACAATTAAAAAGAGCCCTATCCCTAAAAACACCGTTTCTCAATTTATTAAGTTCAGCGGTGACACATTAAAAGCGGCAGGAGCAGCGTTTGGATTTGACGAATTTATTGGCAAAATCAACAAGGAAACAGGATTGGTTGACCAAGGCAAGATGATTATGCGCGATTTTGCACAGACAATCGGCGTTCAGGCGGGCGGCATCAAGGCATTCCAAACCGCAGAGGAAAAAGACGAGGCCAAATCAGCCGCTCGTCAAGAAAAACTTACCGTAAACACTGGCAACAGTGAGGCCGTGGATAAGTTAAAAGCAATCACAGAACTTGAAAACGAATGGAAAAAACTTAAAAACGACAAAAAATCATAGTTAAAAGGAGGAATGTATGGCACCATTAAGCATGCTTGGCAGTATATGGACAAAACTTGGCGACATTGTTGCTGGCTTTTTTGCCATCATTCCTCAGGCTATGTATTTTCTCTATGCCTCAGTTGCAAGTATTTTAGACATGTTCCAATACATTTTTAGAAAGATTGCGGGCTTGGATGTTTACTATGTGAACGGGGTGGAGCAATCTGGTGATGTGGTTGTAAGTTTGATTGAAGGCTTACTTGGAATCAACGCCAGATATTCCGCGCTTTCAACGGTTTTCTGGTCGATGATTATCTTTGGTGTGATTGTGTTGGTGCTTATGACGATTTTTACAATTATCAAAGCGCACTATAACTATGACGCCAGAAAAGCCGCTCCATCTTACATAATTAAAAGTGCATTAAAATCCATTGCCACCATGGCAATTATTCCAATTTGCACACTTTTGGGACTGTATTTGGGTTCGGCGATATTTAAAACGCTTGACACCATCACTTCAACAGGCTCAACATCCACAATCGCAAGCGTCTATGATAGTGATGCACAGCAAAATTTTGCTTACGCCACAATAAGTTCAAATGATGAAGAAGAAAGCAGCCTAAGGCGCTATGCCTCGTATGATTTCTTTGGTGCCAAGGAATGGTCGAGTTCGCAAACTTTTTCGGGGATAATGTTTGAGGCGTGTGCAAACAGCGCCAACCGTGTAAGAAATGGTTCATACACGCCAAACGGCAGTGGCTGGGATAACGCAGGCGTGTTCTACACAAGCAGCAATGCCGATGTTCAGGAAACCGTGGCTTATCAAATTGACTATGCCTTCTCAAACAACCTCACTTTAACTGGCGGCCACACCTTCCAAATTGCTGGAATGGATGAGGCAAGTGCAGCAATTGCATCTTCTTTAACTTATGGCCCAAGTGCTGGCTTTGCGGCTGGGCTTATCAATGCAAACCATTTCTCTAAATACAATGTAGGTTTGGTTTGGTATTATTACAACCTTTGGTCGTTCAATTTCATCTTGGCGTTTGTGGGCATTTTTATCTGTTTAACGCTGTTTTCAAATGTTTTATTTGGCATGCTTATGAGAATAATTATGGCAGCAGTGCTTTTCATTGTTTATCCGCCTATTGTTGGGTTAATGCCGTTTGATGAGGGCAGCGCAACAAAATCATGGCGTAAAGAATTTATTTCCTATATGATTTCCGCTTATTCGGCAGTTATTGCTATGAACATATTATTCCTGCTGCTTCCAGTGTTCAACGCAATCACATTCTTTAACATAAGCCTGCTTGACGGCATTGTGCGAATGCTGCTGCTTATTGCAGGACTTAGCATGGTTAAGAGGTTTATCTCACTTATTTCAAGTTTTGTTGGTGCAAAAAACGTCGACGAACTTGGGCAGGGGCTTAAACAAGAGGGCACAACTCCAATCAAGCGTGGCGTCAACGCTGCAATAGGTATGGGCGTTGCAGCAGTTGGCTTTAAAAAGTTGACTAATGCAATCGGGCAAGATATAAAAGAAAGCAACACAGCCAAGAAGATTGCCGCTTCAAAACCTGTTCAGGCAATAAATAGAGGCGTTTCCTCGGCGAAAGCCAAATTCTTAAATTCAGTGGTAGGCAAAGCGGGCACAAAAGTTAAACGTGCGGTGACAGATAAGGTTGTGCAAATTAAAGGCAAATTTAAATCTGCTGGTCAAAAAGTTACAGCAGGAGTTAATAAAGCACTTGACAACAGTGCAGTTAAATTTGTGGTATCAAGGCTTGGGCTTCCAGTTGATTTGAACAATAAAAACGAATACGCGGAAGTGGAAGAAGAGGATGGAGACGGCAACAAGGTTAAAGTTATGCGCCATATTGACGGCGTGGGTGATGACGGCAAGCCAATTTACGGCGACAAAAAGCAGTCAGGCCTTGCAATCATCAAAAATGGAATTTTGGACCTTTCAAGAGTGGCGCTCACCGCCGTTGGCGACCTTACTGGCGTGAGGAATATGGTTGGCAATTTTGCTAAGGATAATAAGATGCTCGACAGGGCAAAAGAAGAGGTTAACGATTTTGCTTCAACTGTTCTAAAAATAAAGGGCCCAGCATTCCAAACACAAAAAGCCGAGGGTGAAAAGAAAGAGAAGGAAGAACTTCAACAGGGTTCATTGAACATCGGCTTGAATGCATCCGTTTCCGCAGAGTCGTTGAAGCGAATCACAGAACTGCTGGAAGACATCAAAAAAACCCGGTAAATAAGGCAAAAAAATTATAATATTGTTGATTTAAGTCGTAAATTTTGATATAATCAAAAAATAAAGGAGGTAAGATGCAATCTGTGTCAATGCTTGGAAGTTTGTTTGACAAGATAGTTGATTTCGTTGTTGGCTTTTTTGCCTTCATCCCTCAACTTATATATTTTCTGTATGCATCCATTGCATCTTTCCTCGACCTTTTGCAGTATTTGATTAGGAAACTTGCAGGCTTGGATGTTTACTACGTGGATGGTGAGGAAGTTTCTGGTGATTTAATTACAAGTTTTATTCGAGGAATTTTGGGCATCGACTCTTCACCAACATATTCTGCAATATCAACAGTGTTTTGGTCTTTGGTTATCTTTGGCGTGATTTTGCTTTTTGTAACCACAATCATTTCAATAATCAAAGCGCACTACAACTATGATTCAAACAAAGCCTCACCAATGAGGATATTGGGTGGCTCGATAAAATCTTTGGCAACAATGGTGATTGTGCCTGTGGTTGCCATATTCGGTGTGTATCTGGCAAACATTTTGTTAAGAACGCTTGACACCATCACATCTTCATCTTCCGCCTCAGTTTTAAATGAGGTGTATGAGGCGGATGCAGTTTCTAGGTTTAAACCGGGTGAGGATGCACAGGGCAATTTGTGTTACGCATCATTTGACTATTTCTCGGCGGGCAGTTATTCCAACACGCCAACCTTTTCAGGCATGCTGTTTGAGGTGGCAGGATACAGTTGCAATCGTGTCAGGTCTGGCGATTTCAGCGTGGTAACCAGCCAGGGTGACACCTCTAAGTGGGACAACATGGGCGTTTTCTATGTTTCGTCAAGTTCTGCCGACCAAAGAGAAACCTTGGCATATCAAATTGACTATGCTTTTGCCAACAACTTAACGCTTGCAGACACATATTCAAGCGTTAAGGTGGAGGGAACGGATGATGCTGGCGCTTTGTGGTCTTCACTTCGTTTTGGTTTCAGTGCAACATGCAGCGCGGGACTATCCAATGTTAACAGTTTCTCTAAATATAATGTTGGACTAGTTTGGTATTTCTATGACCTTTGGGCATTCAACTGGATTTTAGGTTTTGCAGGCATAATCATCAGTGCAACAATGTTTGGAAACATAATTTTCGGGTTGATGACAAGGCTGCTGCAAGTTGTGGCATTGTTCATAGTTTTTCCAGCGCTTATCGGCATTATGCCGCTGGATGATGGCAACGCTTTTGCAAGTTGGCGAAAACAATTTGTTGGCGACATTTTAATGGCATTTGGTGCGGTTGTGGGAATGAACATATTCTTCCTGATACTGCCGTTCTTCCAGTCAATTTCCTTCTTTAACAACTCTTTCCTAGACGGCATCATGAACATGATTATCGTTATTGCAGGTTTGACGCTTATTAAAAAGTTTATAAGTTTGGTGTCTGGTTTCGTTGGTGGTGGCGATGCCAACAAGACGGGCGAGGGCACAAGGCAAGATGTTACTGCTTCGGCAGTAAAAGGCGTTATGGGTACTTTGGGTGCCAGCGCAGTTGGCGTTGCAGCGGTTTCACCAATGCTTGGCGGCGTAAAAACTGGCGTAAAAGCAGCAGGTAAGAAAATAGCAGGATCAAAAACTGCTCAAAAAGTTGCCGCGGCAACTGCAAGCAGGGCGCAAGCACGACAGGATAATAAAGTTAACAAAACTTTGGGTAGAGAAAAAGGCCACGAAGTTTCACAAGAAGAAAGGGCAGCCTTTGCAAACCTTAAAGCACTTGATAGCAAAGAAAGAAAAGTTATTCTTAAACAATTTAAGGCTGATAAGAAAGAAGAGGCCGAAGGACTTGGAAAAGAGAGGGCAGCAGGAGAGAGGCTGGTAAACCCAGAAGAAAACCTTATGAAAAATCTTTCTGGGGAAGGATTTAAACAACATGCTGATGCAAGTGTTGAACGCAGGTATAAACGCGCAACAAATATTGCCTCACTCATGGGTCAAGACCCATCCAAGATTAAGAAGGGTGAAGTTAAAACTGATGAAAATGGTAATGTCACTAATATTGAAACCGGCGACAGAATGTTTAAAGGCGTTGGCACAGCGTTTGTTGATTTTGCTCAAACATTTACAAAGGCTATTGGAGATCTTTCTGGTGCTTCAGGCGCTTGGAAGAAACTTGCCGATAGTGGTGCAGTTGATGCAGCGAAAGGTCAACTTAGAAGGTTGGCTGATGCCGCAGGTGTGAACACTAAGGACGATAAAGGCCAAGTAAAAGGTGTGTTCGCAACCAAGAAAGATAAAGATGCGGCTTCCGCAGCGGACGCTAAGGCTGCACAAGCAGCACAACTTAAAGAGTTGCAAAAGATTAGCGAAAACGAGAAAAACACCACGCAAGCAGTTAAAGACCTTATTGAAGAACTTAAAAAGAAAAAATAGGGTTGAATAACCAAAACAAGAAAGTTCGATTTTTGTCGAACTTTCTTTATTTTTATATTGACAATATATAGATATATATTTATAATCCTATATTAGGAGATGCGAAAATGATAACAAAAGAAATGATTGCCCAGTTAGAGGCGCAGATGAAAAGAAACCAAATTGAAAGTCAGCGAGAAAGTGAAAAAAGCAAAAATGCCGAGGTGGTGAAAAGAACAGATTTTGATAGAGACGAGAGGATAACCACAGTTTACGAAAACGGCATGATTGATTACATCACAGTGCGCAGTGTAAGAAAAACCAAAGAAACAAACCTTGAAAGATAGGGGGGTAAGCCATTTAAATCGCAGCAAGCGCTGCGATTTTTTTATTTAACTTACAAACTTTTTCTAAAGATTTTTTGGGCTTTATTGTGCGATTTTGCAAACACACGGCGGGGTTGTGGCGCTTTTTTTCAAAAAATAAAAAATTTCTAAAAAAAATTAAAAAATTTTAAAAAAAGTTTGAAAAAATTGTTGACAATTTTCTGCCCATTGTGATAGTATATCAATGCTGACCCACTTGGGGTGGCTGATGCCACTTGTCAGCAATAGAACCTTGACAACTACATAACAGTTAAAGATATCAAATATCAGTTACGAGTTATCTGTAAACATATGTTTACTTTAATGAGTAATACGAATATTTGCATATTTCAATTAACGCATAGAGTTATCTTTTAAGTTTAGATGACTAGCGAAAATGCTAAGAAATCCAATTTATGATTAAGCTACAAAGAGCATATGGGGGATGCCTTGGCACTAGGCGCCGATGAAGGACGTGATAAGCTGCGATAAGCTGCGGTGAGGTGCACATAACCTGTGACCCGCAGATTTCCGAATGTGGCAACACAGCACCAGTTATGCGGTGTTATCATTGCACGAATCAAATAGTGTAATGAGGGGAACTCACTGAACTGAAATATCTAAGTAAGTGAAGGAAAAGAAAGTAAAACAACGATTGTGGGAGTAGTGGCGAGCGAAACTGCAAGAGCCCAAACCTAAGGAAGAAATTCCTTAGGGGTTTAGGACCTCATCACGAGAGAATGATTGATAGGTGAAGATGGCTGGAAAGCCACTCGAAACAGGGTAATAGGCCCGTAACCGAAATCGAAAATTCCTCAGGGGTATCCAGAGTAGCACGGGGCACGTGAAATCCTGTGTGAAGACGCGAGGACCATCTCGTAAGGCTAAATACGACCTAGTGACCGATAGCGAATAGTACCGTGAGGGAACGGTGAAAAGAA
>CALVTD010000009.1 GCA_944359935.1 uncultured Clostridia bacterium
CTCTGGTTTGCTGTACACAAATTTGGATTGAGAAATTTTAATTGCCTCAGCAACTTCTTCATCAGTGGCGTTTTGGTTGCCATACTTGATGTTTTCTTCAATCGTGCCTGAAAAGAGTATGCCTTTTTGAGGCACATAGCCAATTTTATCATGCAAATCTTTTAGTTTGTATTCTTTGACATTTACACCATCAACTAAAACTTCGCCTTCGGTGCAATCGTAAAACCTTGGCACGAGGTTGATTAAAGTACTTTTGCCAGAGCCTGTTGAGCCAATGAAGGCAACGGTTTGGCCCTTTTGCGCTTTAAAACTGATGTTTTTCAAAACATAGTCGTCTGCGCCAGGATACATGAAACTTACATTTTTAAATTCAATTGTGCCAACCTCGGTGGTTTGGAAGTCGCCCGAGCCGTCTATAATGCTGGATTTTGAATTTAAAACCTGCTTTATTCTCTGCGCGGAAACCATCGCTCTTGGCACCAGCACCATCAACATGGAAACCATCATAAACGCCATAATAATTTGCATTGCATATTGTGTGAATTCAGACAGAACCTCAAAATCAATGTTTCCGCCACTGATTAGGTATGCGCCAAGCCACACAAGCGCCAAAGAAGTGCCTTGCATTATAAATGAAATACCAGGGCCAAGCAAACCTGTGATTTTGTTGATGAAAATGTTGGTGTTTGTAAGTTTAACGTTGACTTTATCAAACTTTTCTTCCTGTGCTTTTTCAGCGCCGTTTGCCCTTACAACTTTTATACCGGTAAGATTTTCACGCGTAACCAAGTTTACATTGTCGGTGAGAGACTGCACTTTTTTAAACTTTGGCACAACAAATATAAAGATAAGAGAAACCAGCATCAGCAGCGCGACAACTGAAATTGCTGTTACAACCGATAGTCCTTTTGAAAGATTGATGATTTTTATTATTGCCACAATGGCGGTGATTGGGGCAGTTAAGCCCATGTTGATTGTCATAATAAGCACATTTTGAAGTTGAGTGATGTCGTTTGTGGAGCGCGTTATCAGTGAGGCGATGGAAAAATTGTTGATTTCAGTCATTGAAAAATTGTTGACCTTTTCAAAAACCTGATGCCTTGCTTTTGCCATAACAGAGGTGATAATCAGTGCGCTAAGGTAACTTACACCAAGGGTTGTAACAAATGCACCCACAATTGTGAGCAGCATTATTCCTCCATTTTTGAGAATATCATTCCAAAACAGGCTTAAATCGCCTGCAATTGCTCCATCTTGCAAATTTCCAACAATTGCGCCCATATATTCTGGAAGTGTTAAGTTGCAGTAAACATGAATTCCCAGCAGCGCCAATGTTAAAACAAGCAATAACCACTCTTTTGTAGAGAAACATTTAAAAATTTTTGACATGTGTTAAGTATATGATTTTTTATAAAAATAGTCAAACAAATTTGTGAAAATCGTTTTTAATTTTCATCTTCTTTTGGTATAATTTCAACGAAAAGGAGAGTGCTATGGCATTTGGTTTATTTAAAAGTGAAAAAGTGGTTGACCCAACCATTCACGATGCGGAAGAAAACATCAACATCTCTATGGGTGTGCATATATTATGTGATTGCAAAAATGTCAGCGTGTCTGGCAAGGCTGTTATTTTGGAGGCAATCAACACAACATTTAAAGAGGTGAGTGGCAAAGCGCTCATCCAAATGTTTGACAACAGTTCCATTGAAAGCATGTTTGGCAAAGCAAAAATTGTGCTTTTTAAAAGCGGCTTTGTTGGTTGCGTTTCGGGTAAGGCAAAAATCACAACAATCAACGCCTGCGTGATTGATTATGTTTGCGGCAAGGCAAAAGTTGGAACCATGAATGATGGCTACATCCGCTTTTTAGACGATAAGGCAGAACTTGCAACCATGACCAAAGGCAAGATTATGTTTGTGAGAGGTAAGGCCAGAATTGTAACCTTAATTGACGGCGAAATCACAGGACTAGAGGACAACGCTGAACTTGTAAGCATGATGAATGGAAAAATCACCTATTCGCTGAATGATTCAAAAGTGGGAACAATCAACAATGGCCAAATTAACCTGATTGCGGACAATGCAGAGATTTCCACACTCAACAAGGGTGAGGTTAATGAAATGCTGGGTTCCAGCATGATTTCTGCAAACATGGAGGGCTCGATTAAAACCATTCGTGCAAACGCCCTTATTGTTTACAGCCCAGACCAAAGTGAAAAAAGAAGAGAAGAATTTAAGCGCAATAAAGAAGAACTTAAAAAATCTTTGGAAGATAAAACAATTGCTCCAACTCAAATGAAACTTGATTTAAGCGAGCCGGCTGCAAGCCAACCTGAAAATCAAGAGACAGTGCAGGAGCAAGTTGAAGAAAAAACTGTGCAAAAGAAAAGAGTTTCAAAGGTGAAGAAGGAACAGCAGTAATCTAACATGCAAATATTTCAAACGGCACTTTTAGATGCCTTAATTGACACGCTGAAAGTTCTTCCAATCCTTTATTTAGCCTATCTTTTAGTAGCATATCTTTCACACTCAAAAAGTGGAGGATTTACAAAGTTTTTAAATAAATCTAAAAAGGCGGGGCCCGCTATTGGCGCATTTTTAGGATGTGTGCCGCAGTGTGGGTTCTCTTCTGTTATGGCAGATTTGTATTCCAGGCGCGCCATAACGCTGGGCACCTTGTTTGCAGTGTTTATTGCAACTTCCGATGAAGCCATTCCAATAATGATTGCAAACCCAAGTTTTATTGTAGACCTATTGATTTTGCTTGCTTTAAAAATTGTTTTTGCAATTTTCTTTGGATATTTGGTTGACATTGTTTTAAATTTCTTTGAGCGCAAGCGTAAGCCATATGTGGCAGAACCAATTTTGGCAGAGGAGTTAGAACACACGCATGACCACTGCTCATGCCACAGCCATCATGACGGCAAAGGGCATTGCAGCACAAAAAATATATTTTTGGATGCGTTATATCATTCTTTAAATATTGCTCTTTACATTTTTATAGCCACATTATTTATCAATATAATCGTAGAGGCCGTTGGGCTTGACGCGCTCACATCTTGGTTTGGCGGAAATGCTTATATTCAAATTCTGCTTGCAGGACTGATTGGCTTAATTCCAAACTGTGCATCGTCGGTGTTTTTGGTTGAACTTTATATAAATGGCGGAATAGCATTCTCGGCAATGTTTGCTGGACTGTGTGCAGGCGCTGGGGTTGGGCTTGTAATTCTGTTCACGAAAAATCGCGGCAAGAAGGAGTTGCTGCAAAACCTTGCCATTGTTGGGCTGCTGTATGCATTTGGTGCGATAAGTGGAATTGTGGTTAGTTTGTTCTATTAACCTTCATAATACAAAATAATCTGTGTTTTATGACATAATTCACACAATATATAGTATTATGTTAAATTGGTCGGCGTGGCGGGATTTGAACCCACGACCTCTTGCTCCCGAAACAAGCGCGCTACCAAACTGCGCTACACGCCGAAATTGCAACATGAACATATTGTAAATCAAATTCAAAAATTAGTCAAACAAGTATATTAAATTGGTTTGAAATTTAATATATTTATGTTAAACTATTTTCAACTTGGAGGATATCGTGATTAAAATAATCGTTGATTCAACAGCCTACATTCCAAAGGATTTTATTGAAGAAAATGATATTGCTGTTGTGCCTTTAAAGGTGCTTTACATGGATAAAGAGTTTGTTGAAGGGTTGCCAGGAACTTATGATGAGTTTTTTGCTTCTTTCACTCAAACCAAAATTTTCCCAAAAACCTCTCAGCCTTCGCCAGAGGATTTTATAAATGCCTATAACAAAGTGATTGATGAAGGCAATGAAGCCATTGTTTTTACCATTTCTGCAAGTTTGTCGGGTACAAACTCTGTGGCAAATCTTGCAAAAACCGAATGCAAAAATCCAGACAAAATTTCTGTTGTGGATTCCTTGTCTACTGGGCAAAACATTTGGGGCTATTGCATGGAAGTTATCGATAAGGCAAAAGAGGGCTGGAATAGGGAGCAGATTTTGGAATATATTGCTTCGCTGCAAGTTAACAGTCAAATTTGCTTTGTGCCAGATTCTCTTGAATATCTTAAAAAAGGCGGAAGAATTGGCAAGGTGAGCGCCGTGCTTGGCTCGCTTTTGCAGATTAAGCCAATTTTAACATTTAAGCAGGGCACTCTGCTGTGTGCTAAAAAAGTTTTTGGAGCGGCTAAGGTGATTTCCGAACTGCTTTCCATGATACCTAAAAATGTTAAACGACTTTTTGCTATTCACATCGCAAACACAAAACACTTCGAACAACTTCATCAAAAAATGATTGAAAAGTTTCCAGACACCACAATCTATGAGGGCGAATTAGGCCCTGTGGTGGCTTCTCATATTGGGCCTGCCATTGGAGTTTGTTATATATGTTAAAAAAATTGGCTTTGGTGGTTGGTGCGACTGGCGACATTGGAAGGGTTATAGCAAAAGCGCTTTCTAAGGCGGGCTATAATCTTTTGTTATGTGGAAATAAAGGGCAGTTTGATGCATCCATTGAAGCGCAAATGCAACTTAGATTTAATGTTAAGGATGCACAGCAGGTGAAGAACGCTTTGAGCCAAATTAAACAAAAAGTTGATTTGGTTGTTTGCTGTGCGGGCGTTGCAGATGAAGAAAAACTGCTAATGGACCAAGCCGATGAGGTTATTTCCAATTTGGTTGAAACAAATTTGCTGGGCACAATTTATGTCAATAAATATGCTTTGCCTTTGATTAAAAAGGGCGGAAGCCTTGTGAATATCGCCTCCTTTTTAGGGGTTCAAGGTTGCAGTTGTGAGGCAGTTTACAGTGCAGCGAAGGCGGGCGTGATTAACCTTACAAAATCACTTGCCAAAGAGTTTGCTGCCTTTCGCGTTAGGGTGAATTGCATCAGCCCTGGTTACATTCAAACCAAAATGAACGATGAATTCACCGAGCAGGAAAAACAGAATTTGATTGACAACACGCCTGCTGGCAGACTTGGAACTTGCGAAGATGTGGCAAAAGCAGTTTTGTTTTTGGCGGACAATGATTTTATCACTGGCGAAAACATTGTGGTTGACGGCGGGCTGATTATTTAAGCAAAAATTTAATATGATAAAAACACCTCTTTTTCTACAAAAGAGGTTGTTTTTTTTAATTTCAATAAATTTAAAATTGTTGTCGTAGGAGGCGAAAGGTGAAACTTAAATCCAGAATTTATAACGGCACGCTTTATGTGCTGCTATGCGGAGAATTGGATGAACATTCGGCAAGTTATGTTCGTGAAGAAATGGACAAGGCGTTTTCAAGCGGAATTTTTAAGCAGATTATAATCGACTTATCCGAATTAGAGTTCATGGACTCCACCGGCATTGGTGTGCTTATTGGAAGATATAAAAAAATGAAGGATAGAAGCATTCCAATCTACATTTGTAATCCTTCTTCTCACGCCGAAAAAATATTTAAAATGACAGGGCTGTATGAACTTATGCCCAAAATTGTTTAAGGAGGAGCGCTATGAAATCTAATAACTATATGGAAGTTAAGTTTAAAGCGGAATCTGTGAATGAAAGTTTTGCAAGGGTGTGTGTTGCAAGTTTTTGTTTGCCGCTTAATCCTACCATTGACGAAATAAATGACATAAAAACCGCGGTGTCCGAGGCGGTTACAAACTGTGTGGTGCACGCTTATCCTAAGAGCGTGGGCGATGTTGTTGTAAGGGTGGAGTTTGACAACAACGATGTTGTGATTAGCGTGAGTGATGAGGGCGTGGGCATTAAAGATTTTCAGCGTGCGCGTGAGCCTTTTTACACCACTAAACCTGAGGAAGAACGCAGTGGAATGGGCTTTGCTGTTATGGAAAGTTTTATGGATGATGTGCAATTACAAAAGAATGGTGAAAAAGGCCTTAAAGTTGTGCTTAGAAAAACTTTAAGGCGTGGCGCACTCTCCAAGCAATTGTGCTAGATTGGGAAAAAGTCAGGCAACTGGTTAAAGAGGCTCAAAATGGGAGCGAAGAGGCAAAGAGTGCGCTGATTGCCGAAAATTCTCCTTTAATAAAAAGCATAATTAAGCGTTTTCAAGGCAAGGGGCTTGAATATGACGACCTTTATCAGTTGGGCTGTCTGGGGTTTGTGAAAGCAATAAAAAATTTTAACCCCGATTTTAATGTTAAATTTTCAACATATGTTGTGCCAATGGTGATTGGCGAAATTAAAAGATTTATGCGCGATGATGGAAGTATCAAAGTGTCGAGGGCGATTAAATCACTAAACTTAAAAATCAACAAATTTGTGGATGCTTATTTTGCCGAAAACAAAATTAAGCCAACAGTGGAGGAGATTGCAAAACACTTTGAAGTTGAGGAGGGTGATGTGGTGCTGGCCATGGATTCGGCGCGTATGCCGATTTCGTTGTATGCGCCTTTTGAAGATGGCGAAAGCGACAGTTTAATGGTGATAGACCGTGTCGACGCTGAAAATAATGACGACACACTGCTGGATAAAATTACAATTCGTCAGCTTATTCGTGACATGCCAAAGCGCGATAAAACCATTATTTTGATGAGGTATTTTTACGACAAAACGCAGAGTGAAATTGCAGAGGTGTTGCATATTTCGCAGGTTCAGGTTTCCAGACTGGAAAATAAAATCTTAGAAAATTTAAAGAAAAAATTGTCCTGACGGACAATTTATTTTTTATCCCTTAATAAGGTCTTTAATTTTTTTGTTTATGTCAAGCGTGATGCTTGCAAGGGTTTTTGTGTGGCCTTTTGGTTTGTCGCGGCCTTGCAGATTTTCCTCTGGCGAAAGTTCTTCAACCTCTTGCTCTGGCTCATGCTCTGTTTCGTCATGCTCTTCCGTTAGCGAAACGGTTTTGATTTTAAGGTCTTGGTCAGGCAAACTTTCGTCAGCATTTTCTTCCTGAATGGCAGGGGTTTGTTCTGCCTCATCACGAGTGGTTGCTGGGTGCGGAGCGCGTTTATCTGGGTTTTCTCTTGGCTGCGAGCGAGGGCTTTCAAACCTCACTTTTGCCATTTCGCTTGGCAAAGTGACGTCTTGTTGCTGTTCTTGCGACTCTTTTTGTTCGCTGTTTTCGGCTTGGTTTAATGGCGCATAGCCGCCGCCATACATGCCGTTATGGAATGCGTTGTTAGGGTTGGAGTTAAACCTGTAAGTGTCGATGTTTGTTATTCCTGGGCCGTAAGTGTCGGTGTTGCGAGATGGGTTAAATTTGTTAAATCCGTAACCATTCGCGCCGTTGCCATATCCATATGCACCACCATATGCACCATATGCGCCGTTTACTCCGTTGCTGCCATAAGGATAGGCGTAATTAGCGTTCATCATCGTCTCGTCTTGCGCGGTTTGCTCTGGCTCTTCCATAAATTGTGGTCGCTGTGTTTGAGTTTGCTCTGTTTGGGATTGCTCTGGCGCTGTTTCTGGAGTCTCGTCAATTCCGTTTAAAATGCTTTCAATGCTTTCAAGAGAGGAGAGGATGTTTCGCAGATAGCATTCTCTTGCGCTCATGCAGCAAGAAAGCCTTGTGAGACGTGCGTTCATCAATTTGTCGTCAGGGCTGCTTTTTAATTTAGAGATGCCGCTGACCGACCTGTTGAAATCACTTTTTGTTTTGTTTAAATTATTGTTGTTGCGCTGCATCGCCGAGGTGAGTTCGCTTATCGCGTTTGTGTTTGAGTTGCCAAGTTTAACACCGTCAACAAGTTGCTTTTTGATTGACTTAACCTTTTGAAGAATTTGAGTTTTTGTTGACGAAATGTTTTGGTTTACCTCGCTTATTTGTTGGTAAGCATCACTATATGTGCCTGACTGCGTTTGCGAAATGTTTTGAATGTCCACTTGTTTTTCGCTGCCGTTGGAAATTGCAGACACGGTGTTTGTAACCCTATCTAATTGATGTGAAAGGTTGTTTATCGCTGCTGTTTCGTTTGCGTTGTCTCCGCATCCAGTAAGTGCCAAAACGGATGCAAGCGTTAAACCTGTTATTATCAATGATTTTTTCATATTTCCTCCTGTCTAACTTAGTTTGAGCATAAATTGCATGATTATTCTTCAAACTTTTGGAGAAACTAAGTTAGCAAACGAGGGAGAGTATGAAAAATCAACAACTCAATGAGAAATATAACGCATATGTTGAAGCCAGAATTCCAAAAACCAAGCCTTGGCCATCACTTTTTAATTCCTTTTGGGTTGGCGGAGTGATTTGCCTTATTGGGCAGGGAATAAATGACCTGATTTTATATCTTTTCCCATCCATGGCGCAGCAATCGGCTTGGGCGTGGACGCTGATAATCATAATCGGCATCGCCTCATTTTTAACGGCGATTGGGGTGTATGACAAGATAGGCAAGTTTGCGGGCGGTGGAAGCATTGTGCCAATCACCGGTTTTTCAAACTCAATAGCATCGCCTGCAATTGAGTTTAAACATGAAGGCATTATTTACGGCACTTGCGTGAAAATGTTTACCATTGCAGGCCCAGTGATTGTTGTTGGTGTGGTGGCAAGCGTGGTTGTTGGAATTATTTATTATGTGATAGGGTTATTTTAAGATGCAGACAATAGAATTTAAAAACAGACCAAAAATTATTGGGAATTATGCCATAGCAGGACCAAAAGAGGGCAAAGGGCCTTTTGGCCAGTATTTTGATTATGTGATGCAAAATGATTCCTTTGGCGAAAAGACCTATGAACTTGCCGAACGCAAGATGTTTGAGCAGGCAGTTACCGGCGCTTTGCAAAGTGCGGGACTGAAAAGCGCGGATATTAACCTTATGTTGGCGGGAGATTTGCTTAATCAAATCATCTCTTCATCTTTCACTGCAAGGGCGTTTAACATGCCGTATTTGGGGTTGTTTGGGGCTTGCTCCACCATGGCTGAGTCGCTTGCCACGGGTGCAACCCTGATTGACGGCGGATATTTTAACAATGTTGTTTGTGTAACTGGCTCACATTTTTCCACTGCTGAAAGGCAGTTCCGTTTTCCGCTTGAACTTGGAAATCAGCGCGTGCCCACCTCGCAATGGACGGTTACGGCCGCGGGTGCGTCGGTTTTATCCATGGAGGGCGAGGGACCGCAAGTTTGCATGGCGACCTATGGCAGGGTTATCGACTATGGCGTGGTGGATGTGAACAATATGGGCGCGGCAATGGCACCGTCAGCGGCGGACACCATTATTACGCATCTTGCGGATACAGGCAGAAAGCCGTCTTATTACGATTTGATTGTCACCGGAGATTTAGGCAAACTTGGCGCAGAAATTTTGATTGACCTGCTGGAAGAAAAGGGAATAAGGCTTGGATTAAATTATAGCGATTGTGGTCACTGTTATTACACTCGTGAGCAAGATACCATGTGCGGCGCAAGTGGTTGCGGCGTGAGTGCGTCAATTTTAAACTCGTATATAATCAGGAAAATGAAAAAGGGTGAATACAAAAAAGTGTTGCTTGTGGCAACTGGCGCACTGATGTCTACAACCGCCTCGCAGCAAGGCGAGTCTATTCCAGGTGTGAGCCATGCGGTCGTGCTGGAAATGGGAGGTAAGTGATGCAGTATCTGTGGGTGTTTTTAATAGGCGGACTGGTGTGCATGCTTGGTGAGGTGCTTATAATAACCACCAAAATCACTTCCGCACGCATATTGGTGGCATTTGTGCTGATTGGCGTTGTGCTTCAAGCGTTTAATTTGTTTGAGCCCATTTCTGCGTTCGCTAAGGCTGGAATAAATGTGCCAATTATTGGTTTTGGTGCTTCTCTTGCCAAAGGGGCGATGGGCGCGGTTGAGTCAAGCGGGCTTTTGGGCGCGTTTACAGGCGGGCTGCAAGCAACCGCAGGTGGCATTGCTGCCGCAATTGGTTTTGCCTTTTTGTTCTCACTTATTTTTAGCTCAAAAACAAAATAATGCGTGTATTATGACATAATACATACTACATTTTGTTTTCAACTTTGACATAATAGTTTCATATATAAATAATATGAAAAAAGTCAAGAACAAAAGATTAAGCCTAAAAGCCAAGGCTTACATTTGTCTTGGCTGTGTTTTATTTTTTATTCTAACAGTATTTTTGTATTTTAATTTTATTGTTGGGCCGCTTGTTGTTGAGGTTTCAAGGGCGCAGGTGGATTCTATTGCAACAACTGCTGTAAGTGATGCGATTTATGATGTTATTCAAGAGCAGGGTTATTCATATCAAGATTTTATTGATGTTGAATATGCCACGGATAACACGGTTTCGTCCATTACCGCCGATGCTATTGAGTTAAACAACTTTGCCAGAGAATTGTCAACAGTTATACAAATTTATTTGGATAAGGTGGTAGAGCATAGTATTGGTGTGCCGCTTGGCACTTTCACAGGAATAACCGCGTTGTCGGGGATAGGCCCAAAAGTTACCATAAATATAGTGCCTATTGGCTCGGTGATTACCTCATTTTCCTCATCGTTTGAAAGCGCGGGGATAAACCAAACCAAGCATTCGCTTTATATTGATGCCAACATTACAATAAGCGTTATTTTGCCTCTTACAACAAAGCATGTGGATTTTGTTACGCAGGTTTTGATTTGTGAAAATATCATAGTGGGCAAAGTGCCGGAATTCTATTTCTCCGCGGGCAACAGCGTGTTTAGTCAGTCATAATCTCTTCAAAATCTGCTGGAAACGGGGCGGTTACGCAAAACGGTTTGGCATTTAAAGGTGTAAAAATTGTTGCGCGTGCGCAGTGCAGCATAACGCGCGGATAGTCGTCTTGCGCTCCATATAATCTGTCGCCAAGCAGCGGATGGTCTATGCTTGAAAGATGAACCCTAATTTGGTGGGTTCTTCCTTGTTGCAGCGATATTTCAAGCAGGCTTATGTTGTTAAAACTTTTTAACACTTTTACATGGGTTAGTGCGGGTTTGCCGTCCGGCGCGGTTTGGCGCATTTGCTGATTTATGTTGTTTTCAATGATGGTTGTGATGGGTGAGTTAATTTCAAACTCTTGGCAAGAAAAAGTGCCATGGCATAAGGCGAGATAGGTTTTTTGATGTTTTGTCATAGAGGCTGCAAGTTGGTTTTTGGCAATAATCAGCACGCCAGAGGTTTCCTTATCCAGCCTTCCTAGCACTCTGTAAACAAACGGCTGGTCACATTTTTGCATATATCCAGCAACGGCAGAAGCAATGTTGACGCAGTAGTGGCGTTTTGATGGAATGCTTGGCAGGCCAGCAGGCTTGTTGATGATGAGAAAATCTTCGTCCTCATATAAAATGTCAAGAGGCAAATTGCTGGATTTGATTTGTGAAGAGGCTTGCTCTATGAAACACACTTCCAATTTTTGGCCTGCATTAATTTTACTGCGTGTGGTGGCTGTTGCGCCGTCAATTTTGAGGCTTTGCGAACTTTTTCTCAGCAAAGAGATTATGGCTTCGGAAAAACCCAAGTCTTTTAAATAATAATATAGGTTAACGTAATCCTTGCTTGGGGATAAAGTTAAATGTTTCATAAAAAAAGTATAGCATATTATTTGACGAAAATATACGGTTGTGTTAAAATTTTTTTAGTTTTAAAAGGCGATAAAACACGTCTCGTTGTTTTGACGTATAGTTAATGACTTGGAGGCAAACTATGGAAAATGTAATAATTAGGAAAACAAAAGCGGGCGATGCTGAGCAGTATATTAAACTTCGTAATTTGATATGGAAATCAACATACGGGCATATATTTCCAGAAGAGCTTTTTGTTAAAATGGAAAACCCTGAAAATATTTCAAAAAGAATTGAAGGTTTTGCCGCATATCATATTGGCAATCCGCAAGTTTTCAGCTATGTTGCAGAAGATAACGGCAAAATTATTGGATTTATGACTGGCAGTTATGACGTAGAAACCGAATGTTTTAAAAAACCAAATTTGGCAGAACTGGGATGCATGTATATTCATCCTGAATATCAAGGTAAAGGGCTTGGCAGCAGATTTAAAGATGTGTTTCTTAAAGAAATCATGTCAAAAGGTAAGCAAGGGTTTGTGCTTGGCGTTTTAAAAGAAAATGTGAAAGCGCAAAAGGTTTATGTTGCGTGGGGAGGAGAACTTTCTGAACGCACTCTTCCTTACAAGACAATGGGTAAAACTTATGACTTAGTTTTTTATACTTATGATTTGGAAAAAACAAAGGAGAAAAACAATGAAAAAACTAACTGTTCAACAAGCAAGTGAAAAATATGGCTCCTCGGTTAGAGCGGCGCTTTTGATAGATATGACGAATGTTTTTGCGGAAGAGGCATGGCTGAGGATGGCAGAGATAAGCGACCTGTTCGGCTTTTGTTCTTCGCCTGTTCATGACACTGGAATTGCCAGACAAATTTTGGATGTTTTGGGCGAGAAGGGAAAAAATGACATCTTTTTTGCGCAAATTTTTGATGCAGTGCAAGAGGTCTTTTCGCTCAATGATTTAAAAGAATTGGCGGAATCGGATGCTTATTCGCCAAACATGCATTTAGCGTATGAGCGTCTTGAAAAGTATTTTGCCGAAAAGGCTGAGGATGAAGAAAAACGGGCGCAAGAATATTTGAGCGTATATGACGCCGAAAGTTACAAAATTATTTTTGGCGAACTTAAAGACACTTGTCCCGAGCCACCAAAATCTAAGCGTGTTTGGCTCGACCCCTGCGACGAAAGGCGGCTGACAGACCGCACAAAAATCCAAGAATTATATAGAGATTGAAAGGAATAAAAATATAACTCTCGTAAGAAAAATCAAGCGCTTAATTTCGCTTGACAAAAAAATTTTTAAGTGCTAAAATTTTTTCAGTTTTAAAAGGCGATGACGAAAGACGTGGCTAAGATAAAGCGTTTTCCAGAGAGGCTTAGTAAGGTGGAATAAGCCAAATGCTGCTTAGTGAATTCATTTTCGAGCCGCCCAATTGAAAAAAGTAGGTTGGGCCGGTTGCAACCGTAATATTGCAAATGAGGGCGCGGCAAGCGCTGAAATTAGGTGGTAAAGCGAAGTGGAACTCTCGCCCTATGTTTTTGGGTGGGAGTTTTTTAAAAGGAGAAAAAATGCAAGAACAATTAAAGCAGTTGAAAGAGCAGGCTATGGCGGAAATTTCCAAAGTTGATGAGAAGGCGTCTTTAAACGAGTTTAGAGTTAAATATCTTGGTAAGCAGGGGCTTTTAACTCAAATTTTAAGAGGCATGCGCGATGTTCCAGCCGAGCAAAGGCCTGTTGTTGGCGCACTGGTTAATGAGGTGCGTGCGCTTATAGAAGAGCAACTTTCTGCAAAAGAGGCTGATTTTGAGAAGCGCGAAATGGAAAGCGAACTTGCCAAAAATTATATTGACATAACAGAGCCGGCGCAAGGACATGAGCGCGGGGCTTTGCATCCTCTTTCAAAGGTTTTTGAACTTTTGATTGATTCGTGTGTGAACATGGGTTTTAAAGTGGTTGAAGGGCCGGAAGTTGAACTTGACTACTATAACTTTGAGGCGTTGAACATTCCTAAAAATCACCCATCTCGTGATATGCAGGATACATTTTTCATTACGGATAACATCTTGCTTAGGTCGCAAACCTCATCTGTCCAGGCAAGAACAATGGAAGTTATGAAGCCGCCGTTTAAAATTATTTCGCCGGGTAGGGTGTATAGAAATGACAGCGACGCAACGCATTCTCCGGTTTTCCACCAGATGGAGGGGCTTGTTATAGACGAAAACATATCTATGGCAGATTTGAAAGCCATGTTGATTGTGCTTATGCGTAAAACATTTGGCGAGCAAACACAAATTAGGTTTAGGCCGTCTTTCTTCCCGTTCACAGAACCAAGTGTGGAGGTGGATGTAACTTGTCCATCATGCCACGGCGAGGGGTGCAGACTTTGCAAAGGCACAGGGTTTATGGAACTTCTTGGCGCAGGCATAGTTAACCCAAAAGTGCTTGAAGCAAACGGCATCGACAGCAAAAAATATCGTGGCTTTGCATTTGGCTTTGGTGTTGACAGGGTGGCAATGGTGAAGAACGGCATTGCCGACATTCGCTCTATGTTCAAAAATGACATCAGGTTTTTAAAGCAAATGAAATAATAGGTATTATGTTATAAAAACATAACAGAATACCTCGAAAAACATAAAAATTTACCAAAATTAAACTATTATGTTATAAAAATATAACAGAATAGATTAGAAAAAGGAGTAAAAATGAAGGTAACATACAACTGGCTGAAAGATTTTGTGGATATTGAAGAGAGCCCTGAAAAACTTGCACAAAGGCTTACCAATGCGGGTTTTGAAGTGGAAGAGATGATTTACCAAAACCAGCATCTTCATCATGTTAAGGTTGGAAAGATTGAAAAGATTGAAAAACATCCCGACGCTGACAAATTGCAGATTTGCCAGGTTTCGCTAGGCGGCGAGCATGTTCAAATAATCACAGCGGCAACCAACATTTTTGAAGGCGCGGTTGTGCCTGTTTCATTGCCAGGGGCAGACCTTGCAAACGGCGTGAAAATTCAAAAATCTAAGTTGCGCGGAGTGGAAAGCGACGGAATGTTCTGTTCTGGCGAAGAACTTGGCATTGATGACAGTTATATTGAAGGCGCGTCAGTTAACGGAATTTTGATTTTGCCGAAAGAGTTTAAAATTGGCGAAGATATTGATGTTGTACTTGGGCTTAATGATGTGATTTTTGACATCAACATCACGCCAAACAGGCCAGATTGCATGAGCGTGATTGGTATTGCCAGAGAGGTTTGTGCAATTTATGGCAAGCCTTTTAAACAGCCGAACTTTAAATATATAACGGTCGGCGACAGGGCAAGCGACCATATTGCCGTTGAAAGAAAAAGTAAGTCATGTTCAAGGTATATGGCAGCAGTTGTAAAGAATGTTAAAATTAAAAAGTCGCCTGAGTGGCTTAGGCGCAGACTTTTTGCTGTGGGCATTAAAAGCATAAATAATGTGGTGGACCTTACCAATTATGTGCTTGTTGAAATGGGGCAGCCTTTACATGCCTTTGATAAAAACATGATTGAGGGCTCAACCATTATTGTTAGAGACGCCTATGATGGCGAAAAAATCAGCGTTTTAAATCACAACACTTACACTCTTTCGCCAAGTGATTTGGTGATTGCCGACAAACAAAAAGCAATGGTTATTGCTGGTGTGATTGGCGGAACAAATTCTTGCATAACCGACCAAACCTCTTCTGTGGTTATTGAAGCGGCGGTTTTCGACTTAAAATCAATTCGCCTTACAAGCAGAAAAATTGGCGTAAGAACAGATTCTTCTGCAAGGTATGAAAAGGGTGTTTATTTTGGCAGTGCTGAGCAGGGCATGAAAAGAATGCTTAGCCTTATGTGCGAACTTGAAGTTGGTGACATCATGGGCGGAATTGTTGATAAGTTTGATTACAATCCGCTTGAAAAAGTTGTCACTTGCTCTTGCAAAGAGATTGATGAAATCTTGGGCGTGAAAATTGCGCAAAATGACATTCAAAGAATTTTGAATGGGCTTGGCATCGACTGCAAAATTGAGGGCGGAATGATTACTGCAAAAATCCCTGCTTACAGAGAGGATTTAGAAAACGCCTATGATTTGGCAGAAGAGGTTATTCGCATTTATGGCTATGATGTTTATGACAACCTTAGCACATCTTTGTTTGAAAAATCTAAGGTTACAGAGGGCGGATTGGATGATAAAACCGCGCTTGAACGCAGAATTAAAAACGCGCTTATGTATAACGGATTTTTTGAAGCGCTTAACTATTCGCTTTGCCCGCCAGACATTTGCGAGAAGTTGAATATTCAAGATAACCGCAGGTTTATGGTGAAAATTGCCAATCCAATCGGCGAAGATATTTCCTGCCTTAGAACAACTATGGCGCACTCGATGCTGTCTAGTTTGGCTTATAATATGAGTGTGGGCAACAAACAGGTGAACTTGTTTGAGTCAGGCAGAACTTATGCACCTAAATCTCTGCCGCTTGCCGAACTTCCAAGCGAAACCAACTGGGTTAGCATGGGCTCAACTGCCATGGATTTTGCCGAGTTTAAAGCGTGCGTTTTAAGCGCGATTGAAGAAACTGGCCTGAGATATCATCTCGTTCGTTCGCAAGAGGGCTTTTTGCATCCTGGCGTTTCGGCGGATGTTGTGGATGAGAGCGGAAATGTTTATGCAAGTTTTGGGCAAATTCATCCGCTTGTTGCAAAGAATTATGAATTGCCTAAAACCACCATGTATGGCGAAATCAATTTGGACAAACTTATTCCGTATAAGGATAAAAAGTTTGTTGTTAAGCCTGTTTCCAAATTCCCAATTGTGGAGAGGGACTTGGCGGTTGTGGTTAAAGAAGAAATTTCCAATGCCGACCTTATGGCGGCAATTAAATCTGCCTGCGGAAAGATTTTCTATGATGTAAAACTTTTCGACATTTATAGAAGTCAGGCTTTGGGCGCTGGCCTTAAAAGCATGGCGTATAACATAAAACTTGCTGACGAAAACAAAACTCTTACAGATGAAGAGGTAACCGAGGTGATTGGCAAGGTGCTTAAAGCGCTTAAATTTAGATATGGGGCTTCGCTTAGATGATTTATCTCGATAACGCTGCAACAACTAAGATGTGCGAAGAGGCTTTAAAGGAATATGAATACTTTTCATGTTCCAACTTTTATAATCCTTCGGCCATATATCTTCCTGCAATCAAGGTTGGTGTGGCGCTAGATGAAGCGAGGGCTAGGCTTAAAAAATGTTTGGGCGCCAAAAAGGGCGACATAATTTTTACAAGTGGCGCAACCGAATCCAACAATCTTGCAATCCGCGGCAGCCAAAGGGAAGGCAAGTGGGAATATGTTTTTTCATCAGGCGAGCATGCCTCGGTTTATAACCTGGCAAATGCACTTAAACAAGAGGGTAAAACAGTGCATTTTGTGCCACTTAATAAGGGCGGCGAAATTGACTATGAGGCTTTGGAAAAACTGTTAACGCCTAAAACCCGAGTTGTGAGTGTTATGTTTGTAAACAATGTTACGGGCGTGATTAACGACATCAAGCGCATTTCACAAATTGTAAGGCAAAATGCTCCGTCTGCAATTTTGCACGTTGACGGCGTGCAGGCGTTTTGCAAACTTAAATTTAGTTTGGATGAATTGGATGTGGATTTATTTTCACTCAGTGCGCACAAATTTCATGGGCCAAAGGGCGCGGGCGCGCTTTATGTAAAAAACAAAGCCGCACTCAAAAATCTTGTTTTCGGTGGCGGCCAGGAATACGGAATTAGGTCGGGTACGGAAAATGTCCCAGCCATTATGGGTATGGTTAAAGCCGCTGAGGTGATAGATGTTGGCGCGAACTTTGAAAAAGTTAAATGCTTAAAGGCCGCATTTTTGCAGGAACTCTGCGGCGATGAGAAAATTAAATTCGTGGGCGAAAACGCCAGCCCGTATATTGCAATGATGCTGTTTGAGGGTGTGAATGGCGAAACTTTAACCAGGGCGCTTGAAGAAAAGGTGATTGTTGGAAGGGGCAGTGCGTGCTCTGCTAAAAAAGCGGGCAATCATGTGCTTTCAGCAATGGGATTTAACCTAGGGCAAATTAAGGGCGCAATTCGTGTAAGTTTTGATGCAAGTCTAACTATGGAACAAGTTGTAGAGGCGGCAAAAATTATAAAAACAACTTATTTACAACTTTTGGAGAAATTGAAGTGAAAAGTATTCTTTTAAGAATGGGTGAATTGTTTTTAAAGGGTGAAAACAGAGGCATGTTTGAAAACATGTTGATTTCTAACATCCGCAAAAAATTGGAAGGGCTAAATTATAAACTGCAACGAACTCGTGGCAGAATTATGATAACCGATTTTGACGAGCAGCAGGAAGTGGTTGAGCGGCTGACAAAGGTGTTTGGGCTTGTGTCGCTTTCTGTTGCAGAAGAGGTTGATGCCACCGTTGAAAATATTGAACAATATGTTTCAACCATTAAAATTGGCGCAAAAACTTTTAAGGTGGATGTGAACAGGGCTGACAAGCGTTTTCCAGTTTCGTCCATGGAGTTTGCGGCTGACCTTGGCGGCGTGATTTTGGACGCGAACTCAAATGCGAGTGTGGAACTTTATCATCCAGAGGTGATTGTGTGTGTTGATATACGCAATAATGGAAAAGCCTATATTTTTGATAAAGTCATAAAATGTCAGGGCGGGCTGCCGCTGTCAACTTCGGGCAGGGCGCTGCTGCTGTTGTCGGGCGGCATTGACAGCCCTGTTGCGGGATACATGATGGCAAAGCGCGGGCTTAAATTGCATGCCATTCATTTTTATAGTTATCCTTACACCTCACAGCAAGCCAAGCAAAAGGTTATAACTCTTGCACAGCAACTTTGTGAGTATGTTGATGATATAAAACTTCACTGCATCTCTTTCACAAAGGTTCAGGAAGAAATACATGCCAAATGTGCGCCAGAATTTATGATTACAATCATGCGCAGAATTATGATGCGTGTTGCTGAAATCATTGCAAAGCGTGAAGACTTGGGGGCGATTGTAACCGGCGAAAGTTTAGGGCAGGTTGCAAGCCAAACCATGCAGAGCATGACTGTAACCGAGGATGCGCTTGAAAGCCTTCCAATTTTCAGGCCATGCATCGGGCTTGATAAAGAGGATATTGTTAAGATTGCAAAAGAGATTGGAACTTTTGAAACCTCAATTCTTCCGTATGAAGATTGCTGCACAGTGTTCCTGCCAAAAAATCCGGTTATCAAACCAAAACTTGCAAAGGCAAGAAGCGAGGAGGCAAACTTGGATGTTGAAGCGCTTGTGAACGAATGCATCGCAGGTGAGGAGGTTATTCACATCAAGTCATATTAAAATAAAAAAGAAGGGGCGGCCAGTCGGCCGCTTTTTTTATTTTTAAAATTTTTGGCACTATGCCTTTATAGGGCTATGCATACTCGTTTATAATTATAAAATCCAAATTTATAAAATTGCATAATTTCAAATTGTTATAAAAATTCATTGAATAATTATGCAAAAATCGCTTGCATAATTATAAATTATGTTGTATAATAATCAAAACTTGGCTTATAAATATAAATTTATAAATATGCAAAATCGCTACATCCCTTTAAAATAAAGGCAAAGAGGGTTTTTGGAGGAAGCAATGGCAAGAAGCGCTAGACAGTCAAAAATTTTGGAACTTATCTCCACCAAAGAGATTGAAACCCAAGACGAACTGGCAAGAGAACTTAAAAATGCAAACTTTGATATCACACAAGCAACCATTTCAAGAGATATCAAAGAACTTGGTTTAACCAAGATTTTGTCCACATCTGGCAAATATAAATACGCCATAATCGGCAGTGATGAACAGCAAATTTCAAACAAGTATGTTTCAATTTTCCGTGAGGCTGTTATTTCTGTTAAAGCGGTTCTTAACCTTGTTGCCATCAAAACCATCAAAGGTATGGGCGCTGGCGTTTGCAGTTTTATTGATAAACTTAACCTTACAGAACTTGTTGGGGCTGTAAGTGGAGATGACACGATTATGTTAATTTTTCCATCCGCATCGCTTGCTTCAAATGCGGTGGTTGCGCTTAACGACATGTTGGGATAAGAGGGTTTAAACAATGCTTAGAAGTTTGACAATCAAAAATCTTGCGTTGTTTAAATCGCAGGAAATAGAATTTGACAGAGGCCTAAACATTATTTTGGGCGAAACAGGAGCAGGAAAAAGTTTAATTTTCGATGCTCTGTTTTTTGTGCTGTCCATTAAAACTGATAAGTCACTTTTGAGAACTGGCGAGGACACAATGCGCGTGGACGCTGTTTTCAGTCCGCTTTCACAATCTGTGCATGAAATTTTGGCGCAAAATGATTTGGATGATGATGAACTGATTGTGTCCAGAGTTTTACATAGTGATGGCAGAACAACCAGCAAGGTGAACGGTTCGCCGTGCCCGCAGGCTGTGATTAAAGCGCTTGCGGCGGAACTTGTGGACAGTTTTATGCAGCATGAGAGCATGGAGATTTTAAAAAGCAAAAACCACCTCATGTTTCTAGACAGGTTTTGTGAATTTGGTGACCTTAAACAAAGATTGGCGCAGCAACTGGATGAGATTAAAAACATAGATGCTCGCATCAAAGAATTGGGCGGTGATGAAAAACAGAGGGCTGATAAAAAAGATATGCTTGCTTTTCAAATTGCCGAAATTGAAAAAGCCAATTTAAAAATTGGTGAAGATGAGCAGTTGGATGAAAAGATTAAACTTCTTGAAAGTGCGGAAAAAATTGGCGAAAGCCTTACTGAAATATTGAAGATGATGGAGGGCACTGGCGGCGTGCTTAGCAGCCTTAACATGAGCGCACGATTGCTTTCCAAACTGGCTGACATTTCTGGGTTTGATGAACTGGCGCAAAGAATTGAAAGCGCAGCAATTGAACTGGATGATGTGGCTAGTGAAATTAAAGACAAACTGTTTGAGGCGCAGGCAGACCCAATTGAACTTGAAAGGCTTAATGAAAGAAAGGCACAAATTAAAAGCCTCAAACGCAAATACGGGCTCAGCATTGAGGATATTTTACAGAGGCTTAGCGAGTTTAAAGATAGCCTTGACGCTTTGATTGACGCTGAGGACGGACTGAACAAACTTGAAAAGCAAAAGACGCAAGTGCTTCAAAATGTTGAAACGCTTTGCCAGCAAATTCACGAAAAAAGGCTTGCTGGCGCAACCAAGGTTAAAGAGGGGCTTGAAAGAGAACTTAAAGACCTTGGCATGGGCGGCAGCCGCTTTGAAGTTAAGTTTGCGAAAAAACAACCTTCTGCCACAGGGTTTGACGATGTTAGTTTTGTTTTCTCTGCCAATGTTGGCCAGGAACTTAAAGATTTGGCTAAAACCGCGTCCGGTGGTGAAAGCAGCCGCATAATGCTGGCTATGAAAAATATGTTTGCCTCAAAAAACGATGAAAGAACGCTGCTGTTCGATGAAATTGATTCTGGCATTAGCGGCGAAATTGGAAATATGATGGCAAGCAAACTTTCAAGCATATCTCAGCGCGACCAGGTGGTTGCAATCACGCATCTGCCGCAGGTGGCAAGCGCTGGTGATGAATTTATTAAAGTTGAAAAATTTGCGGTTGAAAACTCTACTTTCAGCAAAGTTAACCCAGTGAAAGGTGCGGCGGTGATTAAGGAAATTGCACACATTATTGGCGGCGACAATGTGACCGATGTTATGCTTGCAAACGCCGAGCAACTTTTTGAAAGAGGCAGGCGAAAATAAGAATAAAATTTTGCGCTCGACAAAAACTATCTTAGAGATAGTTTTTTTGTTGGAGGCGAAATGAAAAGCAAAAGATGGTGGCTTTTTGGGGTTTGTTTGGCTGTGGCTATTCTGTTTGTGTGCAACATTGGCTTTAAGCAAATCTATTCGCTTCCAGATGGCTTTATGGCAACGGTTGAAGAGATTGAAAACGCCAATCAAAGTGGCATGTTTGGCAGTTTTGTTTCGGCGTCTATGCAGCGGAGTGACCAAACTGTTTCCACCGATAAACCCGGCGAGGGAACGGTTATATTCAAACTTTTTGGCATAATTCCAATAAGAAAAGTAAATGTGATTTGCTCTGGCGAAGAGGAGGTTTATGTTGGTGGAACGCCAATAGGCATAAGCATTTCTTCAACTGGCGCTATTGTGATAAATGAAAAAATGGTGGAAACCGAAGAGGGCTACAAACAAACCCAAAAAAGTGAAAAACTAAAAGAGGGTGATTTGCTTACTGCGGTGAATGGCGTTGCTATTTCATCATTGCAGCAATTAAGCGAGGTTGTTGAGGATAGCGACTCGCAGAATTTTGATATCACATATGTGCGAAAAAATAAAGAGTGTCATGCCACAATTAAGGGCGAGATTGACAAAAATACAGGGAAATATAAACTTGGGCTGTGGGTGAGAGATGACGTTTCTGGCATTGGCACGCTTACATATGTAAATAAGCAGACCAATGCTTTTGCTGCGCTTGGGCATGCGATAACCGACAATGACAACGATGTTGATGTGGCTGGTGGCAGTGTTTATAATTGTAAACTGCTGGGCATTGATAAGGGCGAAAAAAATAACCCCGGTCAACTGCGATGTATGTTTTTGCAGAGTGACGAGGTTAAGGGCGAAATATATAAAAACACCAAATATGGCGTGTATGGAAGGATTGATAATTTAGAGGGTTTAGTTGACCCAAACTTGACGCTTAAACTTGGCGGAAGGCTTTCTGTTAAGCCAGGCAAAGCGTACATCGTTTCAAGTGTAAGCGGGATTAGGGAAGAATATGAAATTGAAATAATCAAAGCAAGTTACCAAGCCAAAGCCAATGACAAAAGTTTGGTGTTTAGGGTTAAAGATAGGCGCCTGCTGGAACTTACGGGCGGAATTGTTCAGGGCATGAGTGGCAGCCCAATAGTGCAAAATGGCAAACTGATTGGAGCGGTAACCCATGTGTTTATGGCTGATCCTACAAAAGGCTACGGCGTTTATAGCGACTGGATGGTGGAGAATGAAATTTAATTTAAAATTTTGTCAAATTCACTAGTCTCGCTCACATCAAATTTTGCAAGGCGAATTTGGTAGCCGTTAAAATTTCCGTATGCTATGGCTAAAATTTGATTTTGGAAATTGACAATTCCGCTGTACCCGCAGTCGCCAGAGGTGTCGCTGCCTAGCAGCAAAAGGCAGTCGCCAATGTTAGTTCCTTGCTGATAGTTTAATAAATCTTCAAAATCGCCAATCCAGGCAACCCAACCATAGGTCATGAATTTTTTAAGTGAAAGGGCGTTTTCTTTGAAGGGGACAATTTGACGATAACTTATAACAACTTTATTTGAGTTTTCATCATACAGCGCTTGAAATCTGTCGCCTGAAAAATCTGCTGGCAGATATTGCGGCTGCGTCCAGGTTTGACACTCGTCATAAGAATAACAAATCATTGAGGTTTTACCATTGCGGCTTTCGTTTCGTGTAAGCATTATTATGGTGTCGTTTGGCGCGCGCAATAGTTCAATTTCACAAAGGCTGTTTTGCTTTTCTATGCTGCGATGTTCACTCAAAATAGGTTGTGGCTGCGACCAAACAGCGTTGCCACTCTCGTCAAAAGAGAGTATGGTTTTGTAATTTACAAAATCATGTGTGTGGAATGTGCCAAGCCACTGATTGGTGTAATTTCCGTCAACTTTTAATTGAATCAAACTGCTCATTGCCACAATGCAGTCCATTGGGCTGTAAACGGTTGTAAATTCGCTCCAAGTGTTGCCATCATCGCTGGAAATGCTGTATTGAAAGCCGTCGGCTTTTATACCAGGCCAATAAGGTTTGCCTGAAATTAAAATAAGTTTTTGTGAGCCGTCAGTAAAATCCAGCGTGTAAAGTGTGGGAACCTCTTGCGAACTTTCCCAAGAGGCGGGCGTGGGTTGCTCTATCCAGTTGACGCCATCATAACTATATTGCATTTTCAGTGCGCCTTTTCCATGTGAAAGAGGGTAGACGGTTATAAGTTTTCCGGTTTTGGTTTTAATCATGTCGGGCTGTCCAAGATAATCGGCGCCATCGTCTACAATAAGCGCATTTTCCTCTGGCAAACTATAAAATGGCAGGTTGATGTAATGCGTTATTTCGTCTTGCGTGCAAAAAAATATACATACAAGAATTATGCCAGCCGCCAAAATAATTGCCGACAGTGCTGCGATAACTTTTAAGTAGGTTTGCTTTAATGTTTTCACAGATAAATTATATATTAAATTGCCTAAATATAAAAACAAAAAAAGAGCAAAACGGTCAAGTTGCTCTTTTTCTGCTAAATGTGAAGCAATTCTCCTTCACACATTTAATGTGTGCAGCAAGTAAAAGTTTTATACAAAAGTTTTTAATTTATTTTAACTTTATTTGCAACGTCCTTTCGCATGTCCTCGCTGATGGCTGCATAGTGCTTTTTGGTGGTGTTTACATCCTTATGTCCAAGCACGTCGGCGACAATGTAAATATCCTTTGTTTCTCTGTAAAGGTTTGTGCCAAAAGTGCTTCTAAGTTTGTGTGGCGAAATTTTTTTGAGGGGAGTTGCTTCTTGCGCAAACTTTTTAACCAAATTTTCAACCGCTCGTGTGCTTATGCGCCTTTTTTGAAGGCTTACAAACATGGCGTGTTCATTTTCATCAATATCCAAGGTTTGGCGCTTTTTAAGCCAAACTTTAAGCGCATCGGCAACTTCCTGTGAAAAATACAGCACTGTTTGATTTCCGCCTTTTCGCGTTACTTTAAAGGCATTTTGTGAGAAGTCAAAATCTTCCATATTAAGCCCAACGCATTCGCTTATACGAATTCCTGTGCCCAAAAACAGCGTAACCAGCGCGTTGTCGCGCTCTTTGGTGTTTTGGTTGTATGCCTTTTGTCTGTGTGAAAAGGTGTTGTTAGAGGCCACGGCGTCCAGCATGCGTGAAACCTCGTCTGGTTCAAGGCGGATAATCTCTTTATTATGCAATTTTGGCGTTTGCACCTTACTTGCAACATTGGAAGAGATTAAATCGTGATTGAACAAATATTTAAACAAACTTCTAACCGCTGCAAGTTTTCTGGCTTTGCCGCGCTCGCCGTTTTTCATGACTTTTCCTTCCATTTCATAAAAACTGAGATGTGAAAGGAACTGCTCAATTTGGTTTGATTTTAACCCATCTAAGTCTGCAAGGGTTATATCTTGCTTATTCTTATGTAATAAATCTGCTAAATAGTCAAAAAATATGTTGAGGTCCATGGCATAGTTGACGCGAGTGAGGGAAGATGAGTTGTTTTCTATACCAATAAAAAAGTCATAACAAAAGTCTGGCAAAGTGGCAATTTGTTTTCGAATTTTCTTTTGATTGTTTAAGTCTCTTTTTTCAAAATAAGTAAGCGATTTCATATTTTTATTATACAACATTATTTTGAATTTGTAAAACAATTTCGCTACACAAGATATAGTATTATGTATGACATAATAAACACAATTTTCTTAATTTAGTTAATATTTTTTTTGTAGTTATTTGACATATTTTTATATATGTTTTAAAATAAATCTATATGGAGGAATGCTTTTAAATGATAGATATAAATGTGCTTAGAAATAATCCAGACTTGGTTAAAGAGAACATAAAACTTAAATTTCAAGACCATAAACTTCCACTTGTTGACGAAGTTATTGAATTGGATAAAAAAAATAGGGCGTTAAAAAAGCAAGGCGATGAATGCAGAGCAAAAAGAAACACGCTTTCTGCACAAATTGGAATGTTGATGAAGGCTGGCAAGCCTGATGAGGCCCAAAAAATTAAGCAAGAAGTGGCTGCAAACAACGATAAAATCATTGAACTTGAAAAAGAGGAAGAAAAAACATCTGCTGCAATTAAGCAGATTATGATGACAATTCCAAATTTCGTTGCCAAAGACGTGCCTGTGGGCAAAGATGACAGCCAAAATGTGCAACTGGAAACATTTTTAGAGGCAAAGGAAAAGCCTTTTGAAGTTCCATATCACACCGAAATTTTGGAAAAACTTGGTGGGCTTGATTTAGACAGCGCTCGCAAAACCAGCGGACAAGGCTTTTATTATCTTACTGGCGACATTGCAAGATTGCATTCTGCAATTTTGACTTATGCGCGTGATTTTATGATTGACCGCGGTTTCACATATGTTATTCCGCCTTTTATGATTAGAAGCGATGTGGTGAGCGGCGTTATGTCTTTCGATGAAATGGACAACATGATGTATAAAATCGAAGGGGAAGATTTATATTTAATTGGCACAAGTGAGCATTCAATGATTGGCAGATACATGAACACAATTATTGATGAAAACAAATTGCCGCTGACACTTACAAGTTATTCGCCATGTTTTAGAAAAGAAAAAGGCGCACATGGAATTGAAGAGCGTGGAATTTACCGCATTCACCAATTCGAAAAACAAGAGATGATTGTTATTTGCAAGCCTGAGGACAGCGAATACTGGTATAACCAACTTTGGCACAACACAGTGGATTTCTTTGTGTCTATGCAAATTCCTGTGCGAACACTCGCGTGCTGCACGGGCGATTTGGCCGATTTAAAATATAAAAGTTTGGATGTTGAGGCTTGGAGCCCAAGACAGAAAAAATATTTTGAAGTCGGCTCTTGCTCAAACCTTACAGACGCCCAAGCAAGAAGGCTTGGAATACGCTATAAAACCGCGCAAGGGACAGTTTTTGCACACACGTTGAACAACACCGTTGTTGCTCCGCCAAGAATGCTTATTGCCTTTGTGGAAAATCATTTAAATGAAGATGGTTCTGTCAATATTCCGCCTGTTTTAAGGCCATATATGGGCGGAAAAGATAAAATCGAATGCAAAAAATAAACTCTTTTATGGAGGCAAAATGCGAGGAATTTCAAAAAGTTTAATTCAATCTATTGCAAATGCGGATTATACAGAATTTGCTGAAAACACCGAAGCAAAAGTAAGCACGCTTGTGTCGCTTGCTGTGGAAGATATGGCTTACAGCATTCCGTTTGTTTCCACGCAAAAATGCATTTTGCAGCCTGTGAACGAAACTTTTAATGGCGCCATAACGGCCGAAAGCGAATTTATTTATTTTTTGGGTTTCAACAGCCCACAAATTGAAATAAATTGTTTGCAATATAACGATTGGTGGAAGAAATTTAAAGAGCGTTTGGTGTTTGCTTGGAACAGTTCGAAGAAGAAAAAAAGAAAGAAAAAGAAAAAACAGAAAGATGCTGCCATGCCGCAATATGAATTTGACACTGAAAAATATAATTTGGATGCGCTTAAAGACGATTTGCAAAAGGGGTTTGTTAAAAATTTAACCACAACCAGCATAGTTTATAATCAAGATAGGTGTTTGCGCGTAATTGGCAAAGATGAATTTGGACCAAAAACTCAAATATTCATTTATCCATGTTTAATGGACGAGGATGGAAACTTTAAGTTTTTAATCAGCCGCAAAAAAGGTTTTTATAAAATCAATTTCACAAAGCGCGCTGAACTTATCAATCAAAAAATTGAGGCCGTTGGCGTAAACTATATTTATATGTTAAAAATTTTAAACACTCTTTTTAGAACATCATCAAAAACATCCTTTGCGCCAAATCAAATTTTCTTGGAAAGTTTACTTTATGGCGTTCCAGATGAGTTTTATGTGGGCGACGACATTTATGATGTGTTCTTAAAAATTGTAAATTATTTAAATTTAACAGACGTAAGCAATTTTAAAAGCATATTAAACCCAGATTTAACAATATCACAAGATAAGGCAACAAAATCAAATCAAATTGCGTTTACAAGATTTTTAAATTCGCTAAATGACATAAATAAACAACTTAATTGATTTTTATGCAAAATATTATGTTATGAAAATATAACATAATATTTTGTTTTTTAACGGTATTATGTGCCTATCTATGCGCAAAACCTGTCTTTTGCGCATAGATAGCGGTGTCTTGATTTGGGGTATTATGTCTTCATAATACCCCCTATTTTTGTTGACATACAATAAAAAATTAAGTATAATGTGTTTATAAAGGATGAAAATTATGGAAGTTTTGGCAAAAGGACAACTTTCCTACATGATACTCTCCTGCTTGTGCGAGAGAGATATGTATGGGCTTGAACTTATTGATGAAATTAAAAAGAGGTTTGGAAGAGAAATCAAACTTCCAAGTCTTTACTCCAATATTAACAGAATGAAGGAATTGAAATACATATCCTCATATTTAAAAGAAAGCACCAAAGGGCCAAAGTGCTCTTATTCAAGCATCACTGAGGCAGGAAGAGAGGCTTTGGAAAGTTTGAAACAAGATTTTAAGGGTCTGAGCGTTGTTAAACCTGTGACCCAACCTGCTATGCAGCCGAAACCTCAACCTGTTGAAGAAAAATTGGATGACTTATTCCCTAATTTGCAGCAAGATGAATTTGAAAGCGAGGAAAACTTGGAGCAGAACGACCAAGAATTTGACCAAGAAGAATTTGAGCAAGCGGATGACTATGATGATTACTTCAATCTTGCAGACGATGAACCGCAAGAGCCAACTTTTGTGATGCAGTCTAAAATCGACATAGATAACTTAGACCAGGAATTAAACCAAGATGTGGAGCAAACTTCACTGCCGGATGACAACGAAATTGAGGTTAATCAGCAACCTATTGAAGAAGAGATTAAGGTGGAAGATGCGCCATTGGAGCCACCTATTCAAACTCAGTCAGCACCTATTGAACAAAAAGAACCACAAAACGACTATGTGGCGCACAAAGAGGCGGAAGATTATAATCGCAAGGTATATGCCGCTGCAAAGGATTTTTCTAGAAACAGAAACAAGCGCTCATATGCAGACAATCAAATTGAACTTGCCCTCTCCACCACTCCTGCCAGGTCTGCTGAAAATGTTCAACAAGATTTAACAGAACTTAAAACCGCGCTGTTGCAGTCTAGACAGGGACATTATCAAGAAATAGACCCTTCTTTCTCTTTCAAAGAGGAAAAGCCTGCTCAGATAGAGGTTAAAGAGCCAGTTCAAGAAAAGCAAGAAAAACCTAAGGATGATGGGGTTTTCATCACAGACAGGCTTGATGAGCAGGACATTCCAAAACCAAAAAGAATTGAGCCTGCAAGGCTAAACATTTCAGTTTCAACCATCTCTTCTGGGTTTAGCCAGGAAAGAAACTTGCCTGCACCAAAGCGAAATATCGCGGTGGACCCTACTTGCAGTGATGTTAAGGCCAAACTTGAAAAACTTTACGCAAAAGCAGAGGTTAAAAAGCAGCCTGTTGTTGAAAGCGATTTTGAAAATTATGACGACCTTAAAGAATACTATTCTTCACAAGAGGTTGATTTTAAAGTTTATGAAAGGCCTGAAAAGCGCCCAAAACACAACACCAACCTTTTAAAACTTTATGTAAGTTTGTTTATTTTTGGTTTAATCGGCGTGGGCAGCGGACTGCTTTATATGATTTTCAGCCTTAGCGGGGTAACTCATCCTCAAACCAATTTTGTTTACTATCTGTTCCCTATTTTGGCGGCAGTGTTTGTGCTTTATCAGTTCTATAACTATAAAACCACTGTAAGCAAAGTTCCGTCGCAAGTTTGGAACCCTGCAATAGTTTGGAGCATATTCGCAATTTTAATTGCAATCATATTCCTTCTTAACTATGTATGCGGCGCGCCATTTAATGAGGCTAGCACATATTTCTCAACAATCCTCTTCCCTATCTATGTGTCGGCTTGTGCAACGGTTGGATTGTATTATGCGCAAATTTACGCATTAAAAAAATATTGGAAATAATGTGAATAATATTTAAAAATGGATGCATTATAATTATAGGTTGACAGTGTTCAACCGTTTTGAAGAAAGAAACGAAGTTGTTATTAGTCGTTTCTTTCTTTTTTAAAATTGTTTTGCATATTTTTTATTTTAATACGCACTCTATAAATAGAGTCATGCTTATGACTCATATAAAAAGAAGAGCATGTTACGTTGTGCTCTTCTTTTTTGTTTTGTTTATAATAAGCCGGATAACTTCATAGATTGCAAAAAGTGCAAGAATAATCAGCGATGCCAGCAGAACTATCAGTTCACTGCCCTGGAAGAAAAGGCAGATGAGCAAGATGATTGAGCAGGCAATTAAACTGCCAATGGCGATGGCGATGAAACTTTGCCAAGGTGAAAGTTTTGTGAGCCCGGCAATTAAACTGCCCGACCAAACGCCCGTCATCGGCAGTGGAATTGCCACAAACGCGCCAAGCCAAATGAGTTTTTTAAGGTTTGAAGATTGCGAAGAAAGTTTGTTTATTTTTGAATTATATTTCTCTTGAACAAAACCGGTGAAAAAACGATTTTTAATTTTGCGCGTTAAGAATATAACAGGAAGCGCTGGAATTATACTGCCGATAAATGCACATATCAGCGCCCAATACCATGGAAGAGTATTTAGCCCTAGCAGCGTTGAACTCAGCGCAAATGGAATTGCAATTCGCCCTTCAAGTGCGGGAATCATTGCTATAATAATCACCGCAAGCCAAATGTTGTCTGCAAAAAATGATGCAAAAGCCTCTAACATATCTCACCTTCCGTTAGAGTATTTTATTCGACAACTTTCGCTGGCATTCCATAAAAAAAGAATTGAAAAATCAATTCTTTTTTAATTACGAAGTTTAACTTAAATTTGTATCTTCTCAGTTTATTTCGCAGTTTCGCTAAATCTGCTTTCTCTAATAACGTTAACTTTAATTTGACCTGGATATTGCATTTCGTCTTCAATTTTCTTTGCAATATCTTTTGCAAGGAACATTGCGTCGTTATCGCTAATCTCTTCTGGCTTAACAATAATTCTCACTTCTCTTCCCGCTTGCACTGCAAATGCTTTATCAACGCCCTTAAATGAATTTGAAATTTCTTCAAGTTGTTGCAGGCGTTTGATATAAGCCTCAAAACTTTCTCTGCGTGCACCAGGTCTGCTGCTTGAAATGGCGTCAGCAATTTGCACGATAACCGCTTCAACCGACCTAAACTCTACATTAAAGTGGTGAGCCTCTATGCAGTGAACAACGGCAGGGTTTTCTTTATATTTTGTTGCAAGGTCAACACCAATTTGAACATGAGTGCCTTCGATTTCATGGTCAAGAGCCTTGCCAATGTCGTGCAACAATCCGCCGCGTTTTGCAATGTTTGCATCAGCGCCAAGTTCGGTTGCAATTTGCCCTGCAAGGATTGCGGTTTCAATGCTGTGCTTTAAGCAGTTTTGGCCGTAACTTGTTCTAAATTTAAGCCTACCCAAAATTTTAACAAGTTCTGGATGCAGGTTATAAATGCCCACTTCTTCGCAAGCCTTCTCACCTGCTTCTTTGATGGATTTATCAACCTCTTTTGTCATTTTTTCAACAATCTCTTCAATTCTTGTCGGATGAATT
>CALVTD010000010.1 GCA_944359935.1 uncultured Clostridia bacterium
TTTATCCAAACTCTTAGGTGGCTCGGCTTTGATTGAAACCAGCATATCGCCATAGGCTTCTCTATTCAAAATTTTCACGCCTTTATTTTTAAGCCTCATCACAGTGCCTGATGCAGTGAGTTCTGGAATTGTGAGAGTATACGGGCCTTTAAGCGTTGGAATTTCAACCTTAGTTCCAAGCAGCGTTTGCGTGAATGGAATGTAAAGGTCAAGATAAATGTCGTTGCCCTTTCTCACCAAAATTTTGTGTGGAGTTACTGCAATGCGGATGTTGAGGTCGCCGCTCACACCCTCTCTAACTGGGGCATTGCCCTCGCCGCGCATCCTGATGGTTTGCCCATCGTCAATGCCTGCTGGAACTTTGACTTTAAGTGTTTTATTGATTTTTTTATAGCCTTTGCCCGAGCAAGCGGAACATTTTTCTTTAATTATTTTACCGGTTGCGTTACATCTTGTGCAACCAGCCTCTCTTATCGTTGTGCCAAACATGGTGTTTTGTTGGAACCTAACCCTGCCGCTGCCGTGGCAATCTGGACAAACAGAATATTCTTTCCCATCCTTTGCGCCAGTGCCATCGCAAACGGAACATTCTTCTATTTTAGAGTAGGTTACATTTTTTTCAACGCCAAAAGCAGCCTCTTCAAAGGAGATGGTCATGTTCATGAATATGTCATCACCCTTTTCCATAACTCTGCCACGCGAGCCCGAGCCGCCGAATGCAGAAAAGATGTCGCTGAAAATATCGCCAAACCCTCCACCTGCGCCGCCAAAGAAATCGCCAAAGCCGCCTGCTCCACCTGCGCCGCCTCCAAACTGAGGGCCATCGGCAGAACCAAATTGGTCATAGTTGGCGCGTTTTTTGTCATCGCCAAGCACTTCATATGCCTCGTTGATATCCTTAAATTTTTCAGCAGCCTCTGGGGTTTTGTTGATGTCTGGGTGATATTTTTTTGCAAGACGACGATATGCGGACTTAATTTCGTCCGCACTCGCCCCTTTTTCAACGCCTAAAATTTTATAGTAATCTTTGTTTGCCATTAAAATTTAAACTCCTAAAAAAGTTTCCCTTATTTGTAACTTTTCTACCATAAAAAAGTTAGTTTTCATCAACAACAACTTCTGGGTCTGGGCCCTCGCCATTGTTGCTACCATTGTTACCACCATTGTTTGCATCAGCACCAGCGGCAGCACTAGCGTTTTGATACATCTTGCTTACAATGCCGTTTGAAGTGTTTGTGAGGTCTTCAATCGCCTTTTTAACGGCGTCAAGGTCCTCGCTTGCCTGTTGTTTTTTAGCCTCTTCAATGGCATCTTGAAGTTTTTTCTTATCCTCTTCATTAAGTTTGTCGCCGTTTTCTTTAATCATTTTTTCAAGGCCATAAATCAAGTTGTCAAGGTTATTTTTTGCTTCAACAAGTTCTTTTCTCTTCTTGTCTTCCTCAGCATGAGCCTCTGCCTCTTTTATTGCTTTTTCAATGTCCTCTTCTTTAAGGTTTGATGAAGCGGTGATTGTGATGTTTTGTTCTTTGTTTGTTCCTAAATCTTTTGCTGAAACTTTAACAATGCCGTTTGCGTCAATATCGAATGTCACTTCAATTTGAGGAACGCCTCTTGGTGCAGGTGGAATGTCGGTAAGTTGGAACCTGCCAAGGGTTTTGTTTTGAGCAGCAAATTCTCTTTCACCCTGCAAAACATGGATGTCAACGCCTGGTTGGTTATCAGCAGCGGTTGAGAAAATTTGAGATTTTCTTGTAGGAATGGTTGTGTTTCTTTCGATAAGTTTTGTAAACACTCCGCCCAAGGTTTCAATTCCAAGTGAAAGTGGGGTTACATCCAAAAGAAGCACATCTTTAACTTCGCCGCCAAGCACGCCCGCTTGAATAGCCGCACCAATTGCCACGCATTCATCTGGGTTGATGCCTTTATATGGCTCTTTGCCAGTGTAAGATTTAACCGCTTCAAAAACAGCAGGAATTCTTGTTGAGCCACCAACCAAAATAACTTTGTTGATGTCACTGGTTGAAAGTTTTGCATCTTTCAATGCGCGCTTGCAGCATTCGATGGTTTCTTTAACCAAATCCTCGGTCAAAGCATCAAATTTTGCCCTGCTGAGTTCATATTCCATATGTTTAGGGCCGTTTACATCGGCTGAAATGAATGGAAGTGAAATGGTTGTTTTAGGTGTTGCAGAAAGGTCAATTTTTGCCTTTTCAGCAGCCTCTTTAAGTCTTTGCATAGCAAGTTTATCTTTGCTTAAATCTGTGCCATTTTGCTTTTTAAATTCTTCAACCAAAAGGTCGATAATTCTGTTATCAAAGTCATCTCCGCCAAGTCTTGTGTTTCCGTTTGTGGAGAGAACTTCAAAAACGCCATCGCCTATTTCCAAAATGGAAACATCGAATGTTCCGCCACCAAGGTCGTAAACAAGAATTTTTTGGTTGTTGTTTTCGCCCTTATCAAGGCCATAAGCAAGAGCCGCAGCGGTTGGTTCGTTAATAATTCTCAAAACTTCCAGCCCTGCAATTTTGCCTGCGTCTTTGGTTGCTTGACGCTGTGAGTCGTTAAAGTATGCTGGCACTGTAATAACCGCTTGGGTTACAGGCGAACCAATGTAACTTTCTGCATCGGCTTTAAGTTTTGCAAGTATCATTGCAGAAATCTCTTGTGGAGAATATTCCTTTCCCCCAAGTTTTGCTTTGTAGTTTGTGCCCATCTCTCTTTTAATAGACATAACTGTGTTGTCGCTGTTTACAACGGCTTGGCGTTTTGCCACCTTACCTACAAGGCGCTCGCCATCTTTGGTTACAGCCACAACTGATGGTGTTGTTCTGTCGCCCTCTGCGTTTGCAATGACGGTTGGTTTGCCACCTTCCATAACTGCCACACATGAGTTTGTTGTTCCAAGGTCAATTCCAATAATTTTTCCCATAATTTTAATCCTCCTTTTTATTGACAATGACTTTTGAATATCTAATCACTCTATCGTTGTATTTATATCCCGCTTGGTATTCGTCCAAGATGATATCGTTTTCTTTATCCGCCACATTTGCAATGGCGATTACATTGTGCAGATTTGGGTCATACTTTTGTCCAATACTTTCAATTTTCTGCACGCCAATTTTTTCAAGAGCCTGTGAAATGTTGTTTTCAATCATCTCCACACCCTCCAAAACTTTCGGGTCTGTGATGGATTTTTTAGCAACCTTAAAAGTGTCTAAACATGGCAAGAAAACCTCAATCACATTTATTTCGCCATCCTCTTTTGCTTTTTTTAGTTCAAAGAATGTGCGTTTGCGATAGTTTTCAAATTCTGCTTGCAGCCTTTTTGCCATGTCTAAGTATTCATTTACTTTATCTTCGCCGCATGAGCAGTTTTTCTGGCATTTCTCTTCGCCGCAAGTGCAGTTTTCGTCACATTTGTTTTCTTCATCACATTTGCACTGTTCTTCACAGTTGCAGTTTTCGTTGCACTTGCAATTTTCTTCATGGTTGTGTTTTTTATCTTTCAAGGTCCGTCTCCTCCTTTAAAATTTTCAAGTTCATCGGCAAGCAGTTTAAGTGCTGCGCTCACAGAGCCATAGTCCATTCGCTGCGGTCCAAGCACGCCCACTGAAAGTTCCACCGAACCCATTTTTATTGGCAATTTCACCACCGAAAGTTCGTCGTCATTTTCTGCCACCGAAACCACAATTTGCTCTTCGCCAGGCTGAGTTTCCAACACTTCAATCAGTTCGTCCTCATCATCCAGCACTGCAAAGATGTGTTTGGCTTTTTCAATCTCGCCGCTCTCCAAAAGTTTAACCGCGCCGCTTTTTTGCACATCTAACAACTTGCGATTGTTAAACCTTTTAAGTCCGCTAACAAGGCAGTCGACAATGTTTTGAAATTGCGTAATCTCCTCAGTCAGCGCGCCTTCTTCAAACTCTTTGGTCATCTCTTTGATGGTTTTGCCAACAAAGTGTTTTTTGAAAAATCGGCTTGCGTCATCACATTCGCGCTTGGTTGCAGATATGTTCAGCCTTTCATTTATATATCCAGCGTTTGTTCCAATCAGCACCAGCACTTCTTGACTTAACAGCGGAATAATTTGAAAATCTTGCAAAATTAGGTTCTCCACTCCGCTTGCCATAACCACTGTTGGATAGTTTGTTGCCTCGCCTATCACCTTGGCTATGGAAGATATGAGGTCGGCAAGTGAGGAAGTTTTTTGTTCAATCAGCCTTCTAATTTTTTCAAGTTCGCCATTTGTGGCTTTAAAATTGGAAAGCATGCCTTCAACATAAAAACGATATCCCTGCGCCGTTGGCACTCTGCCGCCAGAAGTGTGAAGTTGCCTTAAAAAGCCCATGGCCTCCAAAGCGTTAAGTTCGCTTCGCAAAGTTGCAGTAGAGCAATCAAGGCTGGCAAGGTTTTTAAGCCCGCCGCTTGTAATTGGGCTGCAAGAGGCAATGTAATCTTCAATAGCGATTTGCAAAATCTGTTTTTTTCTATTTGAAAGTTGCATTTAAACTCCTTAAAGTTGGCACTCTCGACTTTTTAGTGCTAGCACTAGTATATGCAGATTAAAAAAATATGTCAACCAAAAATGACATATTTTTAAAAATTTTTATTAAATTTTTCTTCTTAAAATATCTCCTTCATTTAGTTTTAATGGGCAGCAGCAGGTGAAAAGCATTCTGGCAACATTTGCCTTTTGGATGCTTTCGCCATCCATATTTTTCATATTCAAAATTTTGAAAGTTTTGTTAAAAGCATCATCAAAAGGGCTTAGCACTTCCACTTGATCGCCCTCTTGCAAAAAGTTGCGCTGCTCTATGGTTGCAATGCCATTTTCACACGATTGCACCACGCCAACAAACTCATGCGTTTGAACGGGCGTGGAACTTTCCCTAAACTCCTTATCCTGCTCGCCAAAATAGAATCCTGTGGTGAAACGGCGGTGGGAGGTTTTTTCAAGTTCCCTCACAAACTCCTCGCCCGCCTGCTTAGGCAACATGTCTATGGCTTTGCGGTAGGCATTCGTCGTGCAGGCAACATAGTAACTTGACTTCATTCTGCCCTCAATTTTAAGCGATGCCACGCCAGCATCTTGCAGCGCTTTCAAATGCCTAACCATGCATAAATCCTTGGAGTTTAAAAAGTAGGTGCCCCTCTCGTCTTCCTCCACTTCCAGTTCGTCCTCGCGCGACTGCTCGCGGATGAAATACCTCCACCTGCAAGCCTGAACGCACTCGCCATGGTTGGCATCTCTGCCAGCAAGGTAGTTTGAAAGCAAGCATCTTCCTGAATAAGAGATGCACATCGCGCCATGCACAAAGCATTCAACCTCCACCCTGCCTTTAAGCGCACTGGCGATTGCAGAAATTTGGTTTATGTTAAGTTCTCTTGCCAGCACAATTCTTTTTACGCCCATATCCGCAAAAAACTGCGCAGATGCAAGGTTGGTTATGTTCGCCTGAGTTGAAACATGCACGTCAAGGCTTGGAAAATTTTTCCTAATAAAACTTATGATGCCAACATCCGCAACAATAACTGCGTCCACGCCCGCGTCCTGCAAGCCCTGCACATATTCTTTCAACCCGTTAAAATCTTCATCCTTTGCCACAATATTGACTGTGACATACACTTTTTTGCCACGAGAATGGGCCTCTTTGCAGGCGCTTTTAATTTCTTCCATGGAAAAATTGCCGGCAAAAGCCCTAAGCCCAAAGGCCTGTCCAGCCAAATAAACAGCATCCGCACCGAAATGCAGAGCGGTTAAAAATTTTTCATAGTTTCCTGCTGGTGATAAAAGTTCCATAGTTCACCTACAAATCTATGCTTGGCCTTGCTGTTAAATCCAGCGGCGCAAGCCCAATGCCACTGCGGATATAGTAATAAGCCGCCGAGCCAATCATTGCGGCATTGTCGGTGCAATATTTAAGCACCGGAAAATATGCTTCAAAGCCCTTTTCCTTGCACTTTTTGCTCATCTTTGATTTAAGCATGCTGTTCGCGCCAACCCCACCTGCAATCACAACCTTTTTCATGCCTGTAAGTCGCATTGCCCTGATGGATTTTTCCACAAGTTCATCGGTTACAGCCTCTTCAAAACTTCTTGCCACATCTGCCTTGCAGAAGTCCTCTTTTTTCTGGTCAAACTTATGAACATAGTTGATTACCGAGGTTTTAATGCCGCTGAACGAAAAATTAAGCGTGGCGTGCAGCGAATTGGAAACTGTGAATTTTATGTTATTCTTGCCCTCTTTGGCAAGTTTATCTATCTCCGGCCCACCTGGATATGGCAGCCCAAGCACACGCGCCACCTTGTCAAAAGCCTCGCCCACAGCATCATCCACCGTTGTGCCCAGCAATTTGAATTTGTTATAGTCGGTAATTTTCAGCAATGCTGTATGCCCGCCGCTAACCATTAAACACAAAAATGGCGGCTTCAAATCTGGATGAGAAATATAGTTGGAGGCAATGTGCCCATGCACATGATTTATTGCGATAAGCGGTTTTTTAAGCGCATAACTAAGCCCTTTTGCAAAATTTATGCCAACAAGCAGCGCACCAACAAGCCCAGCGCCATAGGTTACCGCAATGGCGTCCAACTCCTCCGCCTTAACGCCCGCCGACTTTAAAGCCTGTTCGTATAGGTTTGAGATTGCCATAAGATGGTTTCTGGATGCAATTTCAGGCACAACCCCACCAAAACGCCTGTGAATTTCAATTTGAGATGCCACAACATTTGACAAAACCTCCCTGCCATTTCTAACAACGCTGACAGCGGTTTCATCACATGAACTTTCAATGGCAAGGATGGTTAAATTTTCTTTGTTTTTGAGTTCATTGAACTCATTAAGCATATATTTTTTCATGTTGTCCTCTTATATCTTTTGCAAATAGGCGTTAATAAATTCTTGAATATCGCCGTTCATCACAGATTGAATGTCGCTTGTTTCATAGCCGGTGCGGTGGTCTTTGACCAGCGTGTATGGGCAGAAAACATAACTTCTAATTTGGCTGCCCCATTCAATCTTCTTAATTTCGCCCTTGATTTCTGCCAAATGCTCCATTTCCTCGCGCTCTTTAAGTTCGGCAAGTTTGCTTGTAAGCATCTTCATCGCCATTTCACGGTTTTGAATTTGTGAACGCTGAGTTTGGCAAGACACCACAATGCCCGTTGGAATGTGAGTAATCCTGATTGCGGATTCGGTTTTGTTGATGTGCTGACCGCCCGCGCCGCTGGAACGGAATGTGTCTATTTTAAGGTCCTCTGGCCTGATTACTATTTCGTCATCTTCCTCAATTTCTGGCATAACCTCCACGCTGGCAAAACTTGTGTGCCTGCGCGAATTGGAATCAAACGGCGAAATTCTAACCAGCCTGTGTATGCCTTTTTCTGCCTTTAAATAGCCGTATGCATTTTCGCCAGAAATCAAAAAGTTGACATTTTTAATGCCTGCCTCATCGCCATCAAGCACATCTAAAACAGTAAGTTTAAAGCCCTGTTTTTCGGCATACATGCTATACATGCGAAAAAGCATATCCGCCCAATCCTGAGCCTCAGTTCCGCCTGCCCCTGCATGGATATTCATAATTGCATTGCAACTGTCATATTTGCCAGAAAGCAGCGTGATTATTTTAAGGTTTTCACATTTTTTTTCAAAATCTGCCAGCGACATGGTAAGTTCGCCATACAATTCTTTATCGTCCTCGCTCTCGCACAGATCTATCAAAGTTTGAATGTCCGCTTGCTGGCTTTCAAGGCTTGCAAGTTGGTTTAGCAAATTTTGCTTGTTTCTAAGTTTTTTGCCCACCTCGCTTGCATTTTTTCTATCCAAGTAAAAATCAGGTGCAAGTTGCTGATTTTTTAACTCTTCCACCTCTGCCGATAATTTTGGCGCGTCAAAGACACTCCTTTAAGAAGTTAAAATTTTCGCATAGCGTTTTAAATTTGGCTTTTTCGGTATCTAAAATCATAGTTCTCTCACTTTTTCTAGAAGATTATATCAAATATTTACACTTTTGTCTAGCAATAAAAAACAACTCGGGCTGCCGAGTTGCTTTTTAAAGTTGTTACTAAATTCTTGGTGGAACAACAGGTCCTGATGCCGTTGGATAAAGTGGCATTTCAAAAAGTCCAGGACATGCGCTTGTTGCCGGAGCAGAATGGCAAGGCGGAATAACCGGATAGCCATACGAAGGCACAAGCACATCCACAACCGCCGTCACCCTAATAATAACCTGCAAACAACCAGTTACAGTAAATGTGCTCTCACCAGTTGAGGTGCCGATATCACTTGAAAATACAGCACTTGCAGAAATATTGACAGGAGTGACAGAAGGTTGAGGAACAAAGAGAACAACATTTTTGCTGACTGTAATGGTTGACCTTCCACTGCCAAGCACGCCGTTGTTATCACGATAGGTTACAACAACTGGTATTGTAACTGTCGCGCTTACATTTGCATAGTTAGGGCAACTTTCCAACCTATCTACAACAAGGTCGGAAATCACAACTGGTTCATTCGGTGCATTGGCAGCCGAAACAAATGTAAGAGGCGTTGCAGGGCCAGCAGGAGTTAAATCTGTTACAGGCAGAACAATTCCAGTTTCAGTGCTTTGTGAAACGCATGCATCAAAAACTTTGGTTGTTTCAATCAAGATTTTTTCACAAATCCCATTAAGCGGATTGCCCACAATTGGGCCAGGTCTGCTAGGATTTGTATTGTTGATGTAAAAAGACATTTTCCTACCTCCTGTTTTGTCTATACACTTTATAATATGCGAGGTGCAAAAATTCTGTTATCATTTTATGTGCACATCTCCCCTAAAATTATTAAATGCCGTAAGCACTTCATATGTGCATTTGTTAAAAGCCTTTGCCATAGCCTGCGCATCCCACATAAGTTGCACCTTGTCACCCACATTCACAAGCCCGCCAGTTACATCAACAAAGCATGCATCCATGCACAAATTTCCCACCACTGGATATGGCTTGCCATCAATCAGCACATTAAGTTTTTTAAAATTTTGCCTGTCAAATCCGTCAGCATAACCCACACTCACAACGGCCAAAGTGGTTTTCCTTTTGGCTTTAAAAGTGCCGTCGTATCCAGCCCTCTCGCCCCTTTCCAGACTTCTAAGTTGCAGCGTTCTGCCTTCCAGGCTCATAACCTTTTTTAAGCCCTCTTGGCCATATCCATACAACCCAAGCCCAACGCGCAAAATATCACACGGCAGGTCTTTTGCCCCGCTGCCGCCAAAACAAATTGGATATGGTTTTTGCAAATATGCCCTCGCTTTTAAAAAGCGTTGATACTCTATTTTTGTAGCCTTTTTTGAAGAAATATTTGAAAAATGCACAGAAAAACCTGCAAAATCATGATTTTTTATTAAATTTTTAACTTTTTTTAATAAATTTTCATTTTTGCAGTCTATGCCAAAACGGTTCATGCCTGTGCAAAGTTTGATAAAACAGCGCTGCGTTAAACCAAGTTTTATTGCCTTTTTTATGTCTGCCACAGTCATGGCTGTAAGATAAAATTCATGCAAAAGTTTAAAGTTTTCGCACCTGCCCAAAATGATTATTTTTGCGTTAGGCAAAACGCTTTTTAATTTTTGCGCTTCTGCAATGTTGGCAACACCAAAAAAATCAACTTCGCCTTGCAAAATTTTTGCCACCTGTGCCATGCCATGTCCATAAGCCTCTGCTTTCACAACGGCACAAATTTTAGGCGCGTAGCCTTTAAAAAAATTTGCATTACTAATCAGCGCTTCACTATCCAGCCATTTTTTGTTCATGCAAATTTTATATTATTTTTTTTTAGTTTTTGCCACTTTTAATTTTTTAAATGCCTCGCTCACAACGCTGTCAACACTCACCGATTGGTTGGATGCGCCATTGATGTAAACAAGATATTCAATGTTGCCCTCTTTTCCACAAACCGGCGAATAGCAAAGCCCGCTTAGCCTAAGGTTATAAACTTTTAAGCAATCTAAAAAATCGTTAAGCAATCTCGTGTGCAACTTGGCATCCAGCACCACACCGTTAAACTTTTTTGCCAGCCTCTCACCACATTCAAACTGCGGCTTAAACAGCAGCACCATTTCCACCTGAGGATAATCTCTGCTTAAAATTGGCAAGATGTGCGTAAGAGAAATAAAGGAAATGTCGCTGACAATCGAATTCACATCTTCAAGTTTTTGCGCCTGCCTAAAATCCAAGCCTTCCATGTTCACCACCCTCTCATCTAAGGCAATTTGAGGGTTAAGTTGGCCGTGCCCAACATCCAAGGCATACACCTTTTTTGCGCCCAAATTTAAGCACACCTGAGTGAACCCGCCAGTTGACGCACCAATATCAAGCACAGTTTTGCCTTCAAATTTCAACCCAAAATTCTGCACCGCGCCCAGCAATTTATACGCCCCGCGCGAGACAAAATCCTCTTGTGATTTAATTTCAACATTTTCATCGTTGATTTCAAGCGAAGATTTCTCAACGCATTTCCCGTCAACAAAAACTCGCTTATCTTTAAGCGCCTGCTGTGCTTTTTCACGAGAAGCGAACCACCCATTTTCAACTAAAAATTTATCAAGCCTCATATGAGTAATTATACAACAATAACCTCAAATGTCAAACATACACTTTGAATATTTTGAGCAAATTTTATTGGAAAAATGGAGTCAAATTTTCATGAGGCAAAGGCTGTGTCTGTTCATGAAAATTTGCGAACACCTATTCAGCGCCAGGCGAGCCCAGAGGCGAGCCCAGCGAGATGCAAGGGGGCTCGTGGGGGAAAACAAAAAATCGCGGCTAGCGAACTATGTTCGCGTACCCGCGTTAATTTTTTGGTTTCCTCCCACGATGTTATTCTAAACTTATAAGATAGTAATAAACTGGCTGGCCACCTGCTGCAACCGTAACTTCACATTCAGGATATTTTTCTGCCAATTTTTCTTGCAGAGCAGAGGCCTCTTCCTCCTTTATATCCTCGCCATAGAAGAGAGTTATTGTCATGATGTTGTCATCCATCATCTTGGCAATTAAGTCTTCGGTTGTTTGCGAAACAAGTTTGCCTTTTGCCAAAATTGCCTTGTCATCGAGGCCGATAATCTCGCCTGTTGTAAGGTCAAAGCCGTCCACATGGGTGTCGCGCACCGCATATGTTACAGAGCCCGACTTAACATTTTTAATGGCGTCATTCATTGCTTCAATGTTTTCCTCAACCGTTCCGTCTGGATTGAACGCAATGGCGGCCGAAATGCCCTCTGGTATGCTTCTTGTTGAAATCACAACAAGGTTTTTGTTGGTGAGTTCATTTGCCTGCTCAGCGGCAAGAATGATGTTTTTGTTGTTTGGATAAACAAACACTGTTCTGGCCGGAACTTTGTCGGCAGCAGCAGCGATGTCTGCCGCGCTTGGGTTCATGGTTTGTCCACCAGTTATGATTTCATCAACGCTTAAATCCTTAAAGATTGCGGCAATTCCGTCCCCTGGTGCAACGGCAACAATGCCAAGATTTTTGGTCTCTTCCACAGCGCTGGCTTTCTTTTTAAGTTCACGGTTTTGCTCACGCATGTTTTCAATTTTGATGTTGATAAGTTCGCCAAGTTCCAGCGCATAAGCAAGTGCCCTGTTAGGCTCGTTGGAATGCACGTGCACTTTTACAAGCGACAAATCACCTATGCAGATAACGCTGTCGCCAAACTCCATCAACCTTTCTCTCAGTTTGTCAATATCCGCCTCCGTGGTTTTCTTGTGCATATGAGTAATCATGTATTCAGTGCAGTAGCCAAACTCAATGTCTTCCAAATTGTTGATGTCTGCAATCACATCATCCACGGTTTGTGCCTGTTTTTCGTCATCAAAAATAACTTCCAGGTTCTCTTCGCCCATAAGAAGTTTATAAAAACCTGTAAAGATGATGATTATTCCTCTTCCGCCAGCGTCCACCACGCCTGCTTTTTTGAGAACAGGAAGCATTTCTGGGGTTTGTTTCAAAATTTCCTCGCCTGTTTCAAGCACTTTTTTGAGGAAAGTTTCAAAATTATCAATGCGCTTTGCCAAACTTACAGCGTTTTCAGCCATAACACGAATAACTGTTAAAATTGTGCCCTCTTTTGGCTTGGTAACCGCTTTATAGGCAACATTCGCGCCTTCTTCCATCGCCTTGGCAAAGGTTTTGGTGGTGATTTCGCTGTATTTTGCTGTTACATTACAAAAGCCTTTAAAAATCTGCGAAGTAATCACCCCGCTGTTTCCTCTTGCGCCTTTAAGTGCTCCCTTTGCAAAAGCAGCGCTGAGTTCATCTATATTTGTGCTGATGCATTTGCCAACCTCTGTAACGGCAGATTTCATTGTTAAAAACATATTCGTTCCTGTGTCTCCGTCTGGCACTGGGAACACATTGAGCGAATCTACATATTTTTTATTTTGTTCCAAAAGGCTTGCGCCTGCCACAATCATCTTGCGGAAGGTTGCGCCATTTATTGACTTTATCATTTTATCTCCTAAACTCTAACGCCAACAACGTGAACATTAACCGAGTCGACAATCATGCCCGTGAAATTTTCCACGCTGTATTTAACCGATTTTTTTAGAGATTCAGAAACTGCGCTGATAGACACACCGTATTTCATAATACAGTAAACATCCAAAAAGATTCGGTTATCTATATGGCGAGCTTTAACTCCCCTTGAATAGGATTCTTTATTAAATAATTCCTTTGCGCTGTCTTTAAAGGTTTTTGACACAAGGTCGACAACACCATAACAATCAAGCACGGCAAAACCAGCGACAACCCTTATTGCGTCGTCGCTTATCGAAATGTTGCCATAATAGTTGTTTGTATCAACTGTCAAACTAATTGCTCCCTTAAATTCAGTCTATACTATCTTACAATAAACAAAAATTTTTTTCAAGCAAAATAACAGGCTTTTAAAATGTTTATTAAAAATTTTGTTATTTTTGTTGATTTTAGTTTTGTTTTATGTTATACTTGCCATGCTGAAAAAGTCCTAATAGGAGGTGAAAATATGTCAAGAGTTTGTGAAATCTGTGGTCGTGGAAAAATGACAGGTAAAAAAGTTAGCCACGCTGAAAATAAAACTAACAGAACGTTTGAACTTAACTTGCAAGAGGTAACCATTGATGTTAATGGAAAACCTACAAAAGTTAAGGCTTGCACAAAATGCATTAAAACTGCAAGAAAAGCAAAGTAATCTCCTCCATTTATGGAGGTTTTTTTTATAGATAAATTATACGCCTTTTAACTGTGATATATAACACCGGCGAGCGCTTGTCCCGTTTTAAACGGGACGGCGCCTGCGCTTTCCCGCGCAGGTGCCCCCTCGCGCGCCTGCACTCACGCAGGCACGCGGGCAGCGCTCGCCTATTTTTCGTCCTTTTTAACAAACGGCTTTAAAAAAGGCCGCATCCATTTAGGCGCCTTGATGCAAATGATTTTGTATTGTTTTTCTTCTTCATTTTTCATGTTTTCTTTATATGTTTACATATGCAAAAATGTTAAAACCATATTGACTATGCCCTGCAAATATTGTATAATTTAAGCCAATGGAGAAAAAATGGATAATTTCGGCTTTAAAAGGCAATCAAACAAAATTCGAATTTGCGGTGATCTAGTTGACCACCCAACTTTTTTGTTCTACTCACCAAATTATGGTTTGAATTATTATTTGTTTCATGTTAACATAGCAAATCCCAATGCTCATCCAAATTTAATACCAGTCGTCGTCAGCGAAACCCAAAAAACACTTGTGGAAAGCAAGAATATAGGCGACAATGTCACTGTGTATGGAAGCCTCGCCTCCGAAAGGTTTAATGAGGATAAATATTCAACTTTTGTAGAGTATGAAAAAATTTTTCACAACACATTATACAATCCTTTTGGCAGTCTTTGTATAATAAGGGGCATTTTAAAATCTCCGCTAATGCCTGTTACTTTGCGCAATGGAAAGTTGGTAAACACATTAATTTTAAGTTATGATAAATATCGCCTTCCTGTAAAGGTATCTATATCTCAAAACACCTCGCAAAATTATGACACAATAGATTATGGCGACAGCGTTGCATGCCGAACCACTCTATACAGTTCTTCAAGTCAATACCTGGCTGTACATGCCAATGCAAAAATAATTGTTCCACAAAACCAATTAGAAGAAAACCCTCGTTTAAAAGAACGCTTTAATGATTTGGATGCTTCAAACTACGCATTATGTCAAATGTTAAAAAGATAAAACCGAGCAAGTTGCTCGGTTTTTTGTTATAACAGAATGCAAATAATTCCGCCTCTGCCCTCGTTGATTATTCTGCCAAGGGTTTTTCGCATCTTTCTTTGTGCGTCCACTGGCATCATGATAATTTTTGAATTGATGTTGTCGCCAATAAGTGAAGACAGGCTTTTGCCAAGCAAATTCGTCTCCCAAATTGATTCTGGGCACTCTTGAATTTGGTTTATAAGGTCGCTGACAACCTCTTGGCTTTGCTGCTCTGTTCCAACAAGCGGTGTAACTTCGGTGTTTACATCCACCCTCAAAATGTGCAGGCTTGGCGCGCTGGCTTTAATTTTAACACCAAATTTTGTGCCCTGCCTGATAACTTCTGGCTCTTCAAGTTCATACTCGTCTTGTCTTGGCGCAACAATGCCATAGCCGGTTTCTTTAACCTGTTGCAGGGCGGATTTAAGTTTGTCATATTCAAGTTTGGCAACGGCAAGTTCTTTAATATATCCAATAAGTTCAAAGTCGTCGTTGATTTGATAGCCGCACTCCTTTGAAAGCACTTTGTAGAAAAGCCCATCTTTTGGAATGACGCTGAATTTGACGGTGCCATCTCCCATTTCAATGTTGGAGAACGTGATTGGCTCAAACGCTTCACTTTCAGTGAAAACCAGTTTGGATTTATCAACATCGCTAAGTTTGCTCATGCCCTCTGCAAATGACTGCACCTGGCTGGCAATCTCCTGAATGATTTCATCATCAAAAGAAAGCGCTTGCAGCCATTTTGGCATTTTAAGTTTGATTGACGTAACAGGAAACTCATACAAAAGTTTTTCAAACACCTTGTCGATGTCGCTTTCCTTTAATTCCAAGGCATTGAGCGCAATAACTGGAACATGGTATTTTTCTTCCAGCGAAGACGCAAGTTTTTTTGCATCATTTGAGGCAGGTGATTTGCAATTAAGCGCAATCACAAACGGCTTGCCGCTGTCTTTCATCTCTTGCACAACCCTCTCTTCCGCATCCACATAGTTGGCCCTTGGAATGTCTGTAACCGACCCGTCAGTGGTTACAACCACGCCCACGGTGGAATGCTCGCGCATAACCTTTTTGGTGCCAAGTTCAGCGGCCTCTTCAAAAGGCATCTCTTCCTCAGCCCAAGGCGTTTTAACTTTGCGCGGCGCATTGTTTTCAATGTGTCCCATAGCGCCCGACACCAAGTATCCCACGCAGTCAATCAGCCTAACCTTCATCGCCACTTTGTCATTGACACAACTTTTTACCGCCTCGTTTGGAACAAACTTTTGCTGAGTGGTCATGATTGTTTTGCCGTCTGCCGACTGTGGAAGTTCGTCTATTGCCCGTTCTTTTGGGTATTTGCCAGTTATGTTTGGAAGCACAAGTTTTTTCATAAATTCAGTGATGAAAGTTGATTTTCCAACTCTAACTGGGCCAACAACGCCAACATAAATTTCACCGTTGGTGCGGTTTTTTATGTCGTCATATATTTCATATTTTTCCATATTGACCTCCAAAGATATTCTAAAATATGCTTTGAAGAGTTGGATTATAACAAAATTATGCTAATTTCTGCCAATAAAAAAGCGCAAACTTTTGCGCCTTATTGTTGTTCATTTTTTGGAGGAGTTTCGTCGTCTTCGATAACAATTTCTTTCTCAGGCTTTTCATCCACCGCTTCAATTTTTTCCTTCTTCCCAAACAGTTTATTGACTTTCTGTTTGAAATTGGTTGGGTTTTCTGTGCCTTTAATAAGCCTTGTTATATTGGAATGATGCATTGCAATATCCAGCATCCAGTTAAACACAATCAAGATTATGCACACCCACCAAAGATATGGTTGAAGCAAACTTAAATAAACAATCCAAGCAATGGAAAGCGCCGAAACGAAGATGAGCGAAGCCAAGAATGCATAGTCGACAAAATACAAAAACACGCAGCACACTACAAACATAATCAGCCCAACCCACCAAAGCGGGCTAAAAAAGAACATACCCGCGGTGCAAGCAATGCCTTTGCCGCCTTTAAACTTGTAAATAACAGGAAAATTATGCCCCAGCACAACCGAAATACCAGCCACAAAAAACGCCAGTTCAAACATGCCCTCGCCCGCAAAGATGTATCCGCAAACAAGTGCAGGAACGCCTGCTTTGATGCACTCTAAAAGCAGCGTTAAAACCGCATATCCAATGCCATACACCCTTAAAACATTCATTGTGCCAGGATTGCCACTGCCCTTTGTTGTGATGTCTTCATGCTTAAACACCCTTGCCACAACTCTGGCAAAATTGATATTTCCAATAAAATAGCACGCCACCACAACTAAAATAAACCAATAATAAATCATTCTTCCTCCTTAGATTTAACCACAAATTTAAGCGGAGTTCCTGAAAAATCAACCTTTTCTCTAAACCTATTTTCTAAATATCGAAGGTAGGTTACGTTTATAAGTTTTGCATCATTGGCGAAAAGCACAAAAGTTGGCGGCAGGGTTGATGCCTGGGTGATATATTTGATTTTGGCTTTTCTTCCGCCCTTAGCCTGCGGCTCAAAGTTCAATAGCGCATCGGCAAGCATTTCATTAAGCACACCAGTTTTAATTCGTTTTGCGCCGTTTTCATAAGCCCTAAGCACATTAGGCATGATGTCACCCATTTTGGTGCCTTTAAGCGCAGACACAAACACTGGGATGTAATAATCCATAAACGCCAAGTCTCTATCCAGCATTTTGATAATCTCTTGCCTGTCCCCTTCAAACACATCAATCTTGTTGATGGCAACTATGCTTGGCTTGCCCTGCTCATGCACATAGCCAGCAATGCGCACATCCTGCTCGGTGAGTTTGCTGCCCGCCTCAACAACCATAACCACCACATCTGCCTTTTCAATGGCGCGCATGGTTCTTAGCACTGAGTAGCCTTCCACAGACTGTTTTTCCACGCCTCTTGCACGCCTCAGCCCTGCGGTGTCAACAAGATAATATTTTTGTTTATTAAATTTGAATGGCACCATAACACTGTCGCGCGTTGTGCCCTCAACATCGCTTACCACCACTCTTTTTTCGCCGAGCAGCCTGTTGATTATGCTGCTTTTGCCAACATTAGGCCTGCCCACAATGGCAATCTTTAAAATTCCGTCCTCATCTTCGCTTTCATTTTTTGGCGGAAAATGTGCCACAATTTCATCCAGCACATCACCAATGCCCTTGGATTGTTCACATGAAAGAGGCATAGGTTGCCCCAGCCCCAAAGCATAGAACTCAAAGGTGTCTGCCACCTCAAAGCGGTCAAGTTTATTCACAACCAGCACCACAGGTGTGGAAATTTTTCTAAGTTTTTTTGCCAGCATTTCGTCAGCCAAAGTGATGCCGCTTTTGCCGTCAACAAGCATTACAATCACATCAGCCATCTCAATGGCAACATCGGCTTGCAAGGCAATTTCTTTTTGAAAAACATCTTCACTTTTTGGGTCTAGTCCACCAGTGTCAATCATGGTGAAATTTCGCCCTGCCCATTCGGCGTCAGCATAAATTCTGTCTCTGGTCACACCAGGGACATCATCAACGATGCTTATTCGCTCGCCACATATTTTGTTAAAAAAAGTGCTTTTGCCGACATTAGGCCTGCCGACAACAGCCACGATAGGTTTTGCCATAGTTATATGTTAGCATATTTTGCCTTTATTTTACAAGCAAAACCCAAATTTTTTCGTCAAAAAGGCTATTTACATCCGTTGCAGCCGCGGCAGGCTTTTGGTTTTTTGATATACCCCACAACTTTGAATATGCTAGCCGTAATGATGATGAACGCAAATATCACTCCCAAAACCGGCCAAACGCCAAACGCCTCAAACGCCCTAAATGTGTTGAAAGTGAAAAGCGCCGTCAAATATCCCACCACAAACTGAATGGCTATGCCAATAAAAGTCCACTTTTTGCCAATCTCTTTTGAAAGCACAACCATGGTGGAAATGCAAGGCAGATAAAGCAGCGAAAACACCAAAAATGACATCACCGAGGCGGAGGAAGAAAAATACACCATGCTGGCGCTGTCATGCAAAGTTGCGCCAATTTGGCTTTCATTTGAAACGCCATTGAACATCGCAATGGAAGAGATAATCACCTCTTTGGCTATGATGCCAGCAACCAAGGCGGAGGCGACGCCCCAACTTCCAAACCCAAGCGGCGCAAAAATTGGAGCAAGCACCTTGCCAAAGCCTTCCAGCATGCTCATCTTGCCAGACTGTGGCACGAAGGAAAAATCAAACGAGAAATTGGCCAGCAGCCAAACAATCACATTCATGGAAATCAGCAGCGAGCCCACGCGAATTAAAAACTGCTTGATGTTTGTCCAAAGCACCTTTAACACTCGCCTTACGCCGCCGTAGCGGTATGGCGGAAACTCCAATATAAACGACTGCGCCTTGCTTTTGAGCACGGTTTTTTCAAAAATCAGGCTTAAAATTATGGAAACAACCAGCCCTAAGAGGTATAGCCCCATAATCACAAAAACATTGCTCGCGCCAAAAAATGCGCCGCCAATCACCACATAGATTGGAAATTTTGCCGAGCAACTCATATAAGGCGTGAGCAGTGCGGTTTTGATTTTGGAGTTTTTGTCTTCCATATTCCTTGCTGTCAGCACCGCTGTTGTCGAGCATCCAAAACCCATAAGCAAAGTGTAAACGCTCTTGCCTGAAAGCCCAATCTTGCCAAAAATATCCTCACTTGCAAACGCCACACGCGAAAGATAGCCGCTGTCCTCCAAAATTGAAAGAAATAAGAACAGCAGCCCCACTTGCGGCAAAAAGCCCACAACTGTGCCCACTCCGCCGATTATGGCATCACAAAACAGATGCGTCAGCCATGAACTTTCACCAAACCATGCAAAACAAATTTGCTGCGTCCAAGAGCCAATGGTGATGTCTAAAAGTTTGTTTAAGCCGCCAGAAAGCCACTCGCCCAGCGAGAAAAATGTTAGATAAAATATGCCTGCCAAAATAAGCAGAAAAATTGGAAACGCCAAAAACCTGTTAAGCACAACCTTGTCTATCAGGCTTTTGCCATACACTTTGCCGCTGGAATGAATGCAGCGCTGTTGCAGAAAAGCGATGTAATCAAACCTCGCCTCCGCCACCTTTTGAATGTCTAAAAATTTGTTTTCTTTTATCTGGCATTGCTTTAAAATGCTCTCATCGCCTTCCATAATTTTGACGGCAAAAAAATCGTCTATCTTTTGTGAAAGCGAATTTTTTATAGAATGCAAATTTAACTTTTTTAAATATTTTGGCTTAGGCGGTTGAGAAAAAGGCTGCAACACCAGTTTTTTCAGGCTGTCAAACCCATGCCCCTTGTCCGCATTCACTTCCACAACAGGGATGCCAAGTTCTTTTTCAAGTGCGCCATAGTCCACCCTGTTGAGCGGTCGCTTATCCATGCAGTTGACCGCCAAAATAACATCCGCGCCAAACTCTATCAGCCCCAAGGTGAGTGCAAGATTGCGCTGGATGTTGTTAAGGTCGCAAATGTTTATGATTTTAGTTTTTGGATGTGCACGGATATAGTCAATCGCCACCTGCTCTTCAAAACTGAGTGCAGAAAGTGAATAAATGCCTGGCAAGTCCACCAGCAGTCGCTTTTGCCCCAAGCAATCAAAAACCTTGGCCTTGGTGTCAACGGTTACGCCATGCCAGTTGCCCACATGCTCATTTGAAGATGTAAGTTTGTTAAACAAAGTGGTTTTACCTGTGTTTGGGTTTCCCACAAGCAGCACCTCTGGAAAATGCTCAATCGCCCGTTGCTGAGGTTTGGTTTTGCGCTTCATTTTACTTTAACCCCCTTGGCAATGTCGGCTTTAAGCGAAAGCAGATAGCCCCGCACCTGAATAAGCAGCGCCTTTTTTAACAGCGAGCGACTTGAAACAACCACGCTCTGCCCCTTTGTAAGCCCCAAATCACAAAGCCTGCGCAAAATATTTGTGGGCAAATTTTCAAAGCCCTCAATCACATATTGTTTGTTTGTTTTTGCATCACAGAGATTAAGCATAAAATAATGTATTATTCAGCCTTAGCGAATAAAACAAAATTTTGGCTTAAATGTTTGCTTTTTAAAAACTTTTGTGATAGAATAAAGCCAAGGAGAAAACCATGAAGTGCATTTATTGTGGCTGTGAAGAAAGCAAAGTTTTAGATTCGCGAAGCACAGACGATGCCAATGCAATCAGGCGCAGAAGAGAGTGCCTTGGATGCGGCAAGCGTTTTACTACATATGAAACGGTGGAAATGACACCAATTTTAGTTGTAAAAAACGATGGCAGCAGGCAAGCATTTGACATCAACAAAATCAAAAATGGCATGATTAAGGCATGTGAAAAACGCCCAGTAAGCATAAGCCAAATTGAAGAAGTTGCGCTTGACATTGAAAAAACCTTGCAAAACAACTTCTCACAAGAAGTGCCATCCTCCACCATTGGTCAAATGGTTATGGAAGCACTTAAAAAACTTGACGAAGTTGCGTATGTTCGCTTTGCATCGGTTTATCGCCAATTTAAAGACATCGACAGTTTCAAAAAACTTTTGGAAGAATTGTAAAAATAAAGGAATTTCACTGATAAACAGAGTATATTATTATAAAGGAGAATAATTATGGATACCGGTTAACTTATAAATTGCAAAAATTATTGCTAAAAAAGGAGAATAATTATGAAGGATTTTGAGTGGTAAAAGGAGAAAACCATGAAAAAGTTTAAAGATTGGAATCGCTCTAAAAGAGACGGCAATATTGGCGACCTTTTAAACTAAGCATTTGTCAAAAAGGAGGATAATTTTTATGTGGAATTGGGAATATGAGGTTTAAAATATACACCTATAAATTAAAAAGGAGGATAATTTTTATGTGGAATTGGGAATTAGAATGCTAAATTTAAATTATATAAATTAAAAACAGCACAAGGCAGTGCTGTTTTATTTTTTATCACTTAAAATATATGGATTTTGATTTGGCTGGCCGCCGTAAATTTGAACAAGAATGGTGTCCTCACCTATTTTTACAATTTGGTTGAATGGAATAAAAAACTCGGCGCCACTTTTAAAAACATTCCAAAAACTTTTTTCGCCAGGCACAACAACTCCGCTTACACAGGCAGAGGAAAGATTGAACACCACGTCAATAATGTGCCCCAATCTGCGCCCGTCCACCACATTAACAACTTCTTTACATCTTAACTCTAAAAATGAACTTTCCACGCTTTACATATATGTTTGTAAAAGCCCTCTCATGACAAAATTCGTCAAAATTTATTATTCTGTTATTTTATTTTTAATCTCTTTAAGCGCGTTCTTTTCAAGGCGTGAAACCTGGGCTTGGCTTATGCCAACTTCCTCGCTGACTTCCATTTGGGTTTTGCCTTCATAATATCTTAAAATCAAAATCTCTCGCTCGCGTGGTGAGAGTTTTTTTATTGCATCTTTGATGGCGATTTTTTCATACAAACTGTCTTCGCTGTCTTTAAGGTCGGTTATTTGGTCTTTAAGTTCAATGGTGTCGCTGCCATCGTTGTATATAGGCTCGGAAAGCGAAACCGTTTCGCTTATTGCGTCCAGGGCAAAGTTGATGGTTTTTGCTGGCACATTCAAATATTTTGCAATGTCGTCAATGGTTGGCTCGCTGGCAGCATTCTTTGCAAGAGCCTCTTTTGCCTGCAAAGATTTATATGCGATGTCTCTAAGCGAACGCGAAACTCGCACAGAGTTGTTATCGCGCAAAAACCTTCTAATCTCGCCGATAATCATTGGCACGGCATATGTTGAAAAGCGCACATTAAGGCTTTCGTCAAAGTTGTCGATGGCTTTCATAAGCCCAACACAGCCCACCTGAAACATGTCGTCAGCCTTGTCGCTTCTGCCACCAAAGCGCTGAACAACACTAAGCACAAGCCTCAAATTTGCCACCACAAAAGCATCTCTGGCAAACTCGTCGCCCTGCTTAACTTTTTTCATAAGTGCCATTATGTCGTCATTTGAAAGTTTGGGCAGTTGTGAGGTGTTCACGCCTGCAATAATCACTTTGTTAGACATAAAAAAGCCTCCATAGAATAATACTTTCTCCTATTGGAGGCGCATTTATGCATGGCAAGCAATATTTGACAAAATTAGCGGCTTTTTACTAAAATTTTACTTAATTTTTGTTATAAAATCTTGGATAGTTCCTTTTTCATTTTCACCAAAATCTTTTTTTCTATGCGTGAAATATAACTTTGACTGATGCCCAGTTTATCAGCCACCTCTTTTTGGGTTAATTCATCTTTGCCTTCCAGCCCAAACCGCAAAATCATAATCTCCTGTTCGCGGCGTTCAAGCCTGTTCAATATTTGCCAAATGGCGTCCTTCTCGGCGGAGTGGTCCAGCCCAGCGCTAACCTCTTCGCCCTCACTTGCCATAATGTCTGCAAGCACCAACTCATTGCCCTCGCCGTCATCACAAAGCGGCTTGTCAAGCGAAACCTCACCTTTAAGTTTAGAAAGTTTTCTAAGTTGCATCAAAAGTTCATTTTCAATGCATCTGGAAGCATAGGTGGCAAGTTTGATGTTTTTATCGCCCCTAAAAGTTTTCACAGCCTTAATCAGCCCCACCGAGCCAATCGAAATTAAATCTTCAAAATCTATGCCCGTGTTTTCAAACTTTTTTGCAATGTAAACAACAAGCCGCAAGTTGTGTTCAACAAGTTTTTCTCTGGCAAAATCGCTGCCATTTTCTGCCTGCTCCACCAGCATGCGCTCTTCTTCTGGGTCAAGCGGAAGCGGCAACGCCTCATTGCCACAGATATAGCAAACAACGCCCTCTGCATCAAGCAGGCTGTGTTTGCCTAAAAACTTCCATAAAAACTGTTTAAGATAAAATAAAAGTTTTCTCATGCCTCTCCTTTTAAGCAAGTTCACTGTGAATAAGCACCCCCGCATTCAGCGTTTTGGAAAAGTTGGATAAACTTAGCCCAAGCAGCGGATGCTCAACCTCTCTGGCTCTGCCCTTTTCGGTGATTGTAAGTTTATCAGCCATAAACACAAGCATTTTACCATCGCCCACCGCTGAACCAACATTCACAAAATGCCCATACGGCAGACGCTTAATTCTTTGCTTTTTCAGCATGTAAAATAAATAATCTTCGCCCGAAATTTTTTCAAACACCTCTTTTGAAATAAGCACAATCGGCGCGGAAGTGATTGGATCATACAAAACATTGGCGCTGTCAATGTAGCCCACCTCTTCCACAACCTTATCTTTGCAGGCAATCTGCACCGAACAAGTAAAAGAGGCAAGCGCTCGCTTTTTTGCCAGCCTTTTTAAAAACAGTTTAACGGCAACAAAGGTTGCAAGGCACACCAAGCAAATAACAAGCGTGCTAAGCGCGCCAAACCACATTGTAACCATGTAGCATGCGCCGCCAAACACAAATGTTAAAAAAATTAAGCCAAAACCATAGAAAGCAAAATCTTTAAAACTTTTAACAGGAAAACTGATGCACACCATGATGATTGCAACAAGCATCATTACAATAATTTTAACGCTTACTGGAAAGTTGAATATCGGCAAAAATAAGGCAATCACTGCGCCCAAAAACGCACTTAAAAACCAAAATTTTGGCTTAACTTTAAAAAGCGCGCCACAGCATGAGAGAATAAAATAATTTATAATCAAGTTTTCAATCAGCACATATTCAATAACAATCTCCATCTCTTCCCCTTCCCACTAATTTTAACCTCAAAAATTTTTATTTTGGGAATAAAATTTTAGCGAAATAAAAGGGTTTATATGGTTTTTTTGACAAAAAAAATGCTGCTTTAATAGCAGCATCAATTTTTTAATTATTTTTTCTTGCTTCTAAGTTGTCTAAGCCAAGCAGGAATGGATGTGTCAACATCCACCCTGGAAGAGCCTGCGTTTTCATCTCTCTTGATTGAAACTTCTGGTTTAACCTCTTCTCTTGGCTGATTTTTTAAACCAGCAAGGCCTCTTAAACCATCCTTTTCAGCAAAGTCTGGGTTGAAATCTCTTGCCTCGTCTGCTTCGGCTGTTTTTGCTTTTTCTTCGCCTGTTGGGAAGCCTGTTGCAATGATGGTAACTTCAAGTTCATCATGCATATCAGGGTCGATGCTATTTCCAAAAATAACTTGGCAACTTGGGTCAATCACTTCTTGAACAAGTGTTGCAACCTCGCTTACATCTTCCTGAGTAAGGTCCATTCCGCCTTTTACGTTAAGCAGCAAACCTTTTGCACCTTCAATGGTTGTTTCGATAAGTGGGCTGGCAACCGCTTGTTTAACTGCGTCAAGAGCCTTGTTTTCGCCCTTACCATGACCTATGCCCATATGTGCAAGGCCTTTGTTTTGCATAATTGTTTTAACATCGGCAAAGTCAAGGTTGATGAGCCCTGGCTTAACAATAAGGTCTGAAATTCCCTGAATGCCCTGACGAAGAACATCGTCAGCATATCTAAACGCCTCTAAAATAGGGGTTTTCTTTGGAACGATTTGGAACAATCTTTCATTTGGAATAATAACCATTGTGTCAACATATTTTTTAAGTTCGTTAATGCCCTTTTCTGCATTCTCTGCCCTAATTCTGCTTTCAAATGCAAAAGGTTTTGTAACAACAGCGATTGTCAAAATTCCCATCTCTTTTGCAATTTGAGCCACAACTGGTGCTGCACCTGTTCCAGTGCCGCCGCCCATGCCTGCTGTGATGAAAACAAGGTGTGAGCCTTCAAGCATCTCGGTGATGGATGCTTTTGATTCCTCCGCCGATTTTTGACCAATCTCAGGTATTCCACCAGCGCCCAATCCGCCAGTGAGCCTTTCACCAATTTGAAGCCTTACAGGCGCTTTGCTAACCACCAAAGCCTGCTTATCTGTGTTGACTGCCACAAATTCAGCAGAGTCTACACCAGCCTCAATCATTCTGTTTACAGCGTTGTTTCCGCCGCCGCCAACACCAACGACTTTAATTTTAGCAAATGATGTGTTGTTGCCAAATGAAGTATTGTTTTCCATACATTTCTCCTTAAACTATTGTAATTATAATCGAAAACATGTTTTTTTGCAAGCAAAATGCATGTTTATTCGCAATTTTTAAGCGCATAATCTGCAATTGCATAAATTACGGCTTCCTCCGGCTTGTCCTTGCCAGGCAATGGCGCTCTGCCCAAAGTTATATTTCTGCCAAGGCACTTTGAAAGAAAATCTTTTCCGCCCTTAATTTTGCTTGCGCCGCCACCGATTAAATAAACCGGCACATAACTTGAAAGGTTAATTCCCTGTATAATCAGGCACTGATTGATTGCCGAGGCGATTGCTTCAAGCCTGTAAGATACCACCGCGTTTGCATCCGCCTGAGGAATGCGTTGGATGCGCCCCTCAACTGATGGCAGGTCGTAATAATCAAGAGCATCGGCCTCAACCGAAATCACAACCATGCGTTTTAATTTTTCTGCATCCTCATAAACAAGGTCAAAGGCTTCGCTCAAATCGTTGGTGATGTGCCCTCCGCCTATTGAAAAGGAGGTTAAACTGTTAATGCCGTCATTTTTCGCATATGTAACGCTGGTGGAAAGATGCCCAATATCAATTAAAATTGCCCCCTCTTTTCTTTCCTCTTCTGGCACGATATACAGTGCCGCACACAGCACCTCGCTTACATATTCCACATTGAAAAAGCCAAGGTCTGAAAAGATGTTGTTAAGTTTTTCAATCAAGGTTTTTTCACACAGGATAATTGAAAATTCTCCCGAAAGCAGCCTGCCCTTTTTGCCAAGTGGGTTTTGCAACTGATTGTCGTCTACTGCATAACTTATCGGCGAAATGCTTACAACCTCATATTCGTCCACATTCGCTTTTTCAATAGCCTGAAAACTTAAATTATCCAAATCATTTTTTGTGGCTTTGCCTAGGCCTTCAATATCCACGGAAGCGGAAGAATTAACCACTTTGCACATTTCGGCAGGCAAAGAGATGTAAAGTTTTTTATAGTATTTCTTACTTTTAAAGTCAATGCTGTTAAAAAGTTCAAAAAGATGTGGCGCTAAATGCTTTTCATCCACGAACTCGCTTTGAAAATAGCCGTCATAATCCCTTGAAGCAAGTTCCTTAATTTTAAGCGTGTCATTCACACCCTCACTTGCCACAATAACCCTAAGTTTTGATGAGCCAATCTCTAAACAAACAACTTCTTTTTTAAACATTTTTTATCCTTCCCTCCCATTCTAATATTTTTAGCGCATTTTGTCAACAAAATTTTTTATATTTATAAATTTTTGTGAATATGTATTCATAATGTCACTCTTTC
>CALVTD010000011.1 GCA_944359935.1 uncultured Clostridia bacterium
ATGAAAGCGTTAACAGGATACAGTACCGACTGAGCCACAGCAGCATATTGAAAAGAATATTGTTTTGCACGCTTTTAAAGAATAGCAATATTTTTAATTTATGTCAATCTTTTAAAGAAAATTTATACAAAAAATATAAAATGCCGGTTATTTTATGCTTATTTTTATGACAGACCTTGAAAAAAGTGGTTAAATGTGATAAAATATACTTTGAAGAGAGGAAAATGGAAAAATTTGATTTTACATTTTTAACAGCGCCGCAAGTTTTTGGAGATTGGTCAGGGTGGGGTCAGCTAGCAGTTTTTAAAAACTATGGGACAAGAGCGGCTGTTACTGACGCAGCAACTATATTAGGTGCGTATGGGCCTATTAAACTCAAACTCAGAACCTTAAAGGGTGAAGAGAGAGTTTCAGGATGGTGGTTATCATCTGCTACTGAAAATAATAATGTTTGTTGCGTGTCGCACATAGGAGAGAAAAGAGAGGGCGCGCCATGCAGGCGCGGCGCGGCTGCGCGGCCCGCTGCAAGATTTTCATCAATAGAAAATCTTCCAAATGTAACAAGAGGGGCGGATGGGATTTTACGCTGCCTAATGGGAAGTTATCCTCAAACTATTGCTTCAAAAACTGTTACGCAAGAATTGGAGGCGAACAAACAATTTCTTAAACCAACGGGCAGAAAATTTACATTTGACACAAAAGATTATTGGAGTAGAGATCCATTTTCATTAAGATCAGTGCCAGAATATGAATATAAAGGTAAACGATATGTGCGTTTAGGATGCAAATGTTTAGATGACCAAGTTCTTTCAAACGGGCAGGTAACAGAGTTGGATAGGGCTTGTTGGCTTGAAGTTGAGCCGATTGAATGGCTGGTGGATGAAGCAAGCCACATGATAATCAGCGAAAGATGTTTATATGCCGGAATTCAGTTTGACCCAAAAAGAACATATGATGGAAATTTTGAAAAAACCTTTGCTAAAAAATATCTAGATGAATATTTTGCCAAAGAAATCGGCTATGAGACTGATTTGAAAGCGAAAGAGGAAAAAACAGAGGAGAAGGCGCTTTCTTTGGATGAACAGTATGAAATAGAATACAACAAAATCATGACGGAATTTAGGGCGCTGAAAGCAAAGGGGCCAATCACGAGAGCGGTGGCAGATGAATACAAAAAGAAGATACAAGATGCAATTGACGCGGTGTATGGAAAAGCCACAAATAACAAAAATGATGGGCTAACATTAAATAAATAACAAAAAGCAAGCCTTTTGGCTTGCTTTTATTTTTTGTCTAGGCTTTGAAGAATGTTTATGGCGTTCATGGTGTTTGGGAAGCCTATATATTTGTCAAATTATTTGGGCTTGGCTAAAAAATTTTAAAACCTCCGTTAAATCACATGACAAAATGTAACAAAAATTTTATAATATTAGTGTCAAGTTGATGTCTTTAAAAGGAGGGGTTATGAAAGCGTTAACAGGATACAGTTACAATGCTGATGCTTACAAAGCCGGGCTTGAAGCCGCTAAGATGGCGGGCAAAAACAAAGATGCAAAACTTGTGTTTGCATATATGAGTTGTGATTACAAAATAAAGGATGTTATTAAAGGGATTAAGCAGGTTTATGACTGCCCAGTTATTGGCAACACCAGTTTTACGGGTGTGATTATGCCAGAGGGCTACATAGGCGGCGACAAACCATTTGTTGGAATTATGGTGCTTGCCGACCCTAGCATGATTGTGGGGGTTGGTTTTGCAGATAGAAAAGCATATCAAAGTGCAAGGGATGCCGGCGAGGCAGCAACCAAGCACGCAAGAATTATGACAAAAATGCCATATCATGACGAGCCAGACCTCATGTATATGACTGCCAGCCCAACAGAGGAAGAGTTCTTTTTGAAGGGCGCAAACAGGGTTGTTGGAAGAGTTCCGCTTTTTGGTGGCTCGGCTGCTGACAACACTATTTCAGGAAAATGGAGTTTGTATTTAGACGGCAAAATTGCCAGCGAGGGCGTGGCAGTTGCGCTTATTTATATGAAAAACGGTTTCGCAAACGAGTTTACTGGCGCATATCGTGAAACTGGCGACATGGGCATTATCACAAAAGTTGAAGGCACAAGACGGCTTGTGAGCATTGACGGCGTTCCAGCGGTTAAAAAATATGCTAAATGGCGCGGCATGAAAACAAGCGAACTTATGGGCGACAAACTTCTTTCTGCCACCATCACCAGTCCGCTTGGGGTTAAGGATAGGCTTGGCGATTTGATTGCCATTCGTCATCCAATGTTTGCAAATGACGACTATTCAATGAATATTGGCGCCAACCTCAGCGAAAAAACTGTTGTAATCAGGATGGAAGCAAGCGAGGACGAACTGATTAGCAGTGTGGGCGACACGCTTAAAAAACTCAACGACAAGTTGGACAAGCCTGTGATTTGCTATCACCTTGTTCACTGTGGCGGAAGAAGAGCGGGCATTGGCGACCGCATTGGTGAGGTTTACAAACAGATAATCGCTGGCACCAATGGCGCTCCATTCATTATGGAATTTACTTTCGGCGAATATGGTTATGTGGATGACGGCAGAAACACCACGGGCGGATTGATGCTTTCCTTCACAGCCATAACCAAATAGGAGGGTAAAATGCAAAACATCATCAATGGAAAAAATGTTGACGCAAGTGATAAAAGTGTGTTAAAAATCACCAATCCTTACACGGGCAGGCTGATTGACACAGTGCCAAACGCCACAAAAAAAGATGTGAATAGGGCGGTTGCCTATGCTAATAAAGCGCAACAAAAGTGGGCAAAGGTGCCTGTTTATCAAAAAGCGGAAATTTTAAAAAGGTTTTTGACGCTTGTTGAAGAAAATAGAGATGACCTTGCAAAAACGCTGTGCATGGAAACCGGTAAGCCAATTTCACAGGCATATGGCGAAATCGATAACATCTTCATTTCCTTTGAAGCGTTTATTGAAAAAGCCAAGCATTTGTATGGCAATGTAATCCCTGCTGGCACTGAAAAGGGGCAGGATAACACTTTGCAGTTTACGGTGAGAGAGCCGCTGGGGGTTATGGTGGCAATCATACCTTTCAACTTTCCGTGCGACCTTTTTGACCAAAAAGTTGCGCCTGCAATTTTGGCGGGCAATGCCGTGATTATTAAACCACCTCACCAAAACCCACTTACGCTGATTAAACTTGTCGGGCTTTTGCACGAGGCAGGTCTGCCAGCGGGTGTTGTGCAGATTTTGGCTGGCGAAGGCGCAAAAGCAGGCGAGGCACTTGCAAAACACCCAGATGTGCACGGAATAACTTTCACGGGTTCCACCAAAGTTGGCAAGGCAACCTATCTCAATGGCGCGGCGCATCTTGCGCATGTTGCACTTGAACTGGGCGGCAATGACGCGTTTATTGTTCTTAGCGATGCCGACCTCGACTTGGCGGCGGATGAAGTGGTTTGGGGCAGGATGTATAACACCGGTCAGGTGTGCTGCGCATCCAAACGCTTTATTGTGCAAAGGGATGTTTTAAGGCAGTTCGAGAAAAAAGTTATCGAAAGAATAAGTAAACTGGTGGTTGGAAATCCACTCAGCAAAAAAACCGATATCGGCTGTTTGGTTACAAAATCTGCATGCGAACGCGCAGTGGCGCAGATTGAAAATGTTGTGGCCCAGGGCGGAAAAATCATCTATGGCGGGCAACATAAAGGTGCGGTGCTGCAACCAACGATAATTACAGACATTCCAAAAACCGCCGATGTTGCAAAAGACGACGAAATTTTTGCGCCAGTTGTAAGCATCATTCCATGCAAAGATGTGGAAGAGGCAATAGAGATTGCAAACTCTTCAAGTTATGGGCTTTGCGGATGTGTGTTCACCGCAGATATGAAAACCGCATTCAAAGTTTGCAGCGAACTTAAATGTGGCGGAACTGTTATTAACGGCGCAAGTTTCCACAGAAGTTTTGAAATGCCGTTTGGTGGGTATAAAAACTCTGGCATAGGAACTGAGGGAGTGATGAGCACGTTCGACCAAGTAACAAAAACAAAAACCATAACTTTAAAAAATATTTTCAAATAACAAAAAACCTTCATTTGAAGGTTTTTTTAATTATTTTCATGTAAAAATGACTTTATTTGCATTTAATATGCTTGAAAAACTTTTTTCTTTATGTTATACTTAATTACTACGGAGGAAGGAATGGGCTTTTCAATGCTCGGGGATGTGTTTACAGACCTTAACAACTGGATAAGGGGATGGAGTGATGCCACATTCGCTGTGGTTATGATAATCTTGGTGGCAATCGCGTTCATGTTTTTCATCAACCTTATCAAAGGCTTTCTTGGCAGCAAATTTAAATTTAAATTCTTTTCCTTTCTTTTCCTGGCACTTATTATTTTAATTATTGTCTATCTTTGCATCAAGCATTAAAAAGGAGTTTTTGCATGAAGTTAAGTTTATTGTTAGCAGATGAAATTCAAGCCGACTGGGTTAACGGTTTTTTGCCTATTTTAAGATATATTCTGTTCTTTTTGGTGATTGCTTGTTCAATTATAATCATCATAACTGTTTTAATGCAATCAAACACCTCTTCTGGCGGAGACCCAATCACAGGAATTCAGGAAAGTTACTACACAAAAAATAAAGGCGCAACGCGTGATGGAAAACTTAAAATTGTAACCATCGTTTGCTCATCAATCATTTTAGTGAGCGTTATAGTTTACTTCATCACGGAAATCTTCAACAAAACAGTAGTATGATGTTAAAAGAGCGAATTAAAGAAATTTTATCAAAAGATAGTTTGGTTTTTTCGAAACCAGACAATCTTTTTTTGTTTTTAGCAGATGCTTTGGGCAAAAAAGTTGAAAGCATTTCCACAGAATGCAAAAAAATGCTGGATAGAGGCGAACTGTATGAAATAAGAAAGGGCAAATATATTGTTCTGCCATCGCATGGTTTTGTTAAAGGTAAGTTTATCGGCAATGCCAAGGGCTATGGCTTTTGTGAAGTGGAGGGCTTTGAAGACGACATTTTCATTCCTGGCAACATGACATCGGGCGCAATTGACGGCGATGAGGTTGTGGTTAAGGTGTTTTCAACAGACGGCGGAAAAGACGGGCAGGTTGTTAAAGTTGTAAAGCCTGTAAAAACGCTGACTGGCAGAGTTGTTAAAATCAGCAAAAATTTATTTTTAGAGCCCGATAACCCAAGAATTTCTTTCAAAATTTCAATTCTAAAAACCAACAAGTGCCCACTTTTAAATCAAAAGGTGGTTGTAAGGCTTGTAAGAAGGCCAAGCGGCAAGGTGTCTGGCGAAGTGATTGAGGTGCTTGGCGATGCGGACGATGTTAAGTCGCTGGAACTTGCAATAATTCGTGAGCATAATTTATATGAGCAGTTTCCGGACGAGGCGGAGGCGCTTGCAAAAAAACTTAATAAACCTGTTACTGCTAAGCAAAAGGCAGGCAGGCTTGACTTAACCAAAACCGTTTGCTTTACCATAGACGGTGAGGACGCCAAAGATTTTGACGACGCGGTTTCAATTTCCGCGTTGAAAGATGATGGTTTTGAACTTGGTGTGCATATCGCCGATGTTGGCGAGTTTGTTAAAAAAGGTAATGCGCTGGACGAGGTGGCATTTGAGCGCGGCACAAGCACATATTTTCCAACCTCAGTTTTGCCAATGCTGCCTGTGGATATTTCCAACGGCATATGCTCGCTTAACGAAGGGGTTGAAAGACTTACACTTTCTTGCATCATGAAGGTTGATAAAGAGGGCAAGGTTTTTGATTATCAAATTAAAGAAAGTATAATCAAAAGCAGCGCAAGGCTGACTTACACTCAGGTGTATGCAGTGATGCAGGGCAAAGCGGACGCCAAGGCTGGCAAGTTTAAAAAACAGATTTTGCTTATGGCGCGCCTTGCAAAAATTTTGCAGCAGAACAGGCAAAAGCGTGGTGCGCTGGATTTAGACATCGCCGAGCCGCAATTTGTTTTTGACGAAAATGGCTATGTTGTTGGCGTTGAAAAGCGTGAAAGAAACGACGCGCACAGGCTGATTGAAGAATTTATGGTTCTTGCAAATGAAACGGTTGCAAAGCACTATGCTCTTAAACAACTGCCATTTGTTTACCGCGTTCACGAAAAACCAACCAATGAAAAAATTAAAGGTGTGCTTGAATTCTTAAATGGGCTTGGAATTGCATGCCCTGCGCAGCCTAAAAACATAACACCATCTTTTGTTCAAAAACTGCTGGATTTGATTAAGGGCAAAAGTTATGAAGAGGCAGCCAACAAAATTGTGCTTAGAAGTTTGCAAAAAGCGCTATATAAAAACCAAAACTTAGGGCATTTTGGGCTTGCTCTTGAATATTATTGCCACTTCACATCGCCTATCAGGCGCTATCCAGACCTTACCATTCACAGGTTTATCAAAGACGATTTGCATGGCAGACTGACTGGCGAAAAGTTGGAAGAGGCGGAAGAGTTTTCTATGGAAAGCGCTGAGCAAAGTTCTGTAACTGAACGCAACAGTGAAAAGGCAGAGAGAGAGGTGGACGACCTTTGGCGTGCATATTTAATGAAAGACCATGTTGGTGAAACATTTGATGCCACTGTGGTTAGCGTTACAAACTACGGCATCTTTGTGGGCTTAGACAACTCAGTTGAAGGGCTTATTAGAATAGAAAATCTGCCAACCGATGGCTATCTATTCTTCGAAAGGTCGATGGAACTTAAAGGTCAAAAGCACACATATAAAATAGGTGACAGGCTTAAAGTTAAACTTATTTCATCAAACATATTTACAAGAAAAGTCGATTTTGTGCCTGCAAATTAGCGTTTTTTGGCATAAAAAGCACAAAAAATTAAAAAAAATTCAAAAAGGGTATTGAAATAGTTAGAAAAAGGTGATATAATGAATAACGAAATAAAGGTGATAGCGTCAAATAAAAAAGCGTTTCATAATTATTTCATTTCGAACCTGACCGAAGCAGGCATAGCATTGGTGGGCAGCGAGGTTAAATCAATACGGCTTAATGGCATAAGTTTAAATGAAAGTTACGTTTTGATTAAAAATGGTGAAATTTTTCTAAAAAATGCTTATATTAAGTCATATGAAAACGCCTCAGTGTTCAAACCAGATGAGCGGCGCGACCGCAAACTGCTGCTTCATAAAAAGGAGATTGAAAAGTTTGAAGATGCTGTTAAGCAAAAGGGCTTTTCAATTATGGCAACCAAAGTTTACCTCTCTAAGGGCAAAGTAAAGGTTGAAATTGGGCTTGCAAAAGGCAAAAAACTTTACGATAAGCGTGAAACTATGAAAGAGAGGGCAGTAAATCGAGAAATTGAACGATTTACCAAAACTAGGGGGCGATAAGGCTTCGACAGGGCGGGTGAGAAAAGTATAAAGCGTGTGGTTGATGACATGAAACCTTAAAACTGTCAAAAAAATAAACGCAAATAATAACTACAAAACTGTTCAGGCTGCTGCCTAACAGCGCCCAGGTTGTTTAAGCCACTCGAAATAACTAGGGTGTCAAACAAGAGTGGAACCTCACTTTAAAAGAGCCTTTTGTTTAAAGTGAACAAATGTAAAGGCTGGAAAATTTAAGTTTGTTTGTGGAAGTAAATTTTCAAGATTAAACACAAACTGCACACGGAGAAAGGCTTTTCAATCGTGTTCTGGACGTGGGTTCAATTCCCACCGTCTCCACCACAATGGTGTTTACAAGCATTTGCTTGAAAGCATAAAAATCTACAAAAAGAGGTAAAAATTATGGGAGAGATTGTTCTTACAGTTGTTATCATTCTTGGCATCATCATCGCAGGAGGATTTTTGATTTTCTTCTTGGGCGATTTGTTGATGTCTATCGTTGATCCTAAGGGTGAAGCGGAAAGGATTAAAAATAAGAAAAAGGATTCTGCTAAAAAATATGAGCAGAAAATCAGCAAACTGCCTGCTGAGGACGTTGCTGAAATCAAAGAAAACAACCCAGAGGTAGAAAAACTTCTTGCTGACATCGCTGCAAGTGATGCAAAAGAGGAAGAAATTAAACCTGAGCCTAAAATTGAGGCTTACAAAGTTGAAACCGTTGAAATTGAGCCTAATGAAGACAAACAGGCCGAGGAAGATGACGAAGCAAAACGCATCGCCGAGGCTAGGGCTGCTCTTGAAAAGAGAAAAGAGGAAATCTTGAAGCGTATGCAGGCTCAACTTGAAGAAGAGGCAGAGGAAGAGCCAGAAGAAGCCGAAGAAGAGCAAGAGGCTGAGGAAGAGACCGTTGAAGTTGAAGAAGAAAATATCGACGAAAACGCTCAAATCAAAGCAGAACTTGAAGAGGCAAGAAAGGCACTTGCTGAGGAAAGAGCAAGATACGAAGAACTTTCAAAACAAATTGAAGAGGCTAAACAGGAAGAGGCTGAGCCAGTTGTTGTTACAAAACCTGCTTTCTCTAAGGAAGAATATGAAGCACAACTTGCTGAACTTGAAATCAGGCTTAAAAACAATGAGAAAGAACTTAAAGCCTGCAAGAAAGAATATCTTCCACTTGCAAGAATTAACAAAACTCTTGCAAAAGACGAGAAGAAACTCAGCAGAAAAGAAGCAATTGTTGCTAAACAAAAACTTGTGCTTTATGGTGTAAACAACTATGAAGACCTTGACGAAGAAAAAGCAAAGAAACTTGCTGAGGACCTTGACCTTTACGATGGCTTGAAACTTTCAGTTCAACACGGCCAAGAGGTTATGGAGAAGAACAAAGACAAGTTCCCAGTTCTTGAAAAAATGTACTTCATCCTTAAAAACCAAAACGAGGAAATTAGAAAAGACATGGCTGCAATTGAAGCCAACTTGAAAATTCTTGAAGAGGGAAGCCCAGTGGTTATCACTGATGAAGAGCAGGGTGAAGGCGAACAATCAACCCAAGAATAATAATTAAACCATCCCACAAGGATGGTTTTTTTATGTAAAAAATTAGAAAATAAAAAAGCCATCCAAAGCGGATGGTTTTTTAAAACACAAAACAAAATTTATTTAGCCTAATTTATTTAAGTTCAACAGTTGCGCCAGCTTCTTTGAGTTTTGCCTCAATTTCTTTTGCTTCAGCAGTTGGAACGTTTTCTTTAACTGTGCTTGGAGCGCCGTCTACAAGTGCTTTTGCTTCACTAAGGCCAAGACCTGTGATTTCTCTAACAACTTTGATAACAGCAATTTTGTTTGCTCCAATTTCTTTCAAAAGAACGTTGAATTCAGTTTTTTCTTCTGCAGCAGGAGCAGCAGCACCAGCAGCAGGAGCAGCAGCAACTGCAACAGGAGCAGCAGCGCTTACGCCAAATTCTTCTTCAAGCGCCTTAACAAGGTCGCTTACTTCAACGATTGTAAGTTTTTTGATTTCTTCAACAAGATTTTTGATATCTGCCATTTTAATTTCCTCCTAAAATTTATTTTGTGGCAATCGCATTAAGTGCGATTGCAAGGCCTTGCGTAGGTGCATTAAGCACTCTGGCAAGTCCGGTAACAGGGCCAAGCAATGTGCCAAGCAATTTTGCAACCAAAACATCTTTGCTTGGAAGTTTTGCAAGGGCCTCAATTTCCTTGCCATCAACGCACTGTCCATTAAGTAGGCCAAATTTAATACTAAGTTTTTTGGTTTTTTCAGCATAGTCGCAAACAATTTTTGCTTGTGCAACTTCATCGTCATAACCAAAAGCAACTGCACTTGTGCCTTCAAGGTATTTTTCAGCACCCTTGATTCCAAGTTCGTTAAGTGCAAGGAGCATCAATCTGTTTTTGTAGACTTTGTATTCTGCGCCATTTTGTTTAAATTCTTTACGCATTTTTGTGTCTTCTTCAACAGTAAGGCCACGATAGTCTACAAAAGTTACAGATTTTGCTTTTTGAAGTTTATCTTTAATTTCTTCAACTATCTGCTTTTTTGCTTCAAAATTAGCACTCATGATTCCTCCTTTTATTATTTTGTTTTGTGTTTATCCAAAAAAAATCTCTTGCGCCAAAGAAAAAGGGCAAGAGAGAAACTTTCACTTATATCCTTTTTCCTCGGCAAGCATGCCATTTGGCATTTACGCAATGCACTTGCTGTCTATGGAAAGATTTATTTTAGACTTTGATATTATAATCGATTAAAACATATTTGTCAATTATTTTTACCAATTTTTTTAAAAAATATCATGCTTTTAGTTATACTTTTATTTGACAAATTTGCCTAGGAGTGATAAACTTTTCGGTGTATATTTATGAGGAGTTATTACTATGGATTATGCTAAGATAGAACAAAAATGGAACCAAAAATGGGAAAAAGATAATTTATACAAGTTTGACGAGAACAATCTCGATAAAAAATATTATCTGCTTGAAATGTTTTCATATCCAAGCGGGCTAAATTTGCATTTGGGGCATTGGTGGAATTTTGGGCTTTCGGATAGTTTTGGGCGTTTTAAACGCATGCAGGGCTATAATGTTTTTCAACCAATGGGGTTTGATAGTTTTGGACTGCCTGCTGAAAACTTTGCGCTTAAAACTGGCATCCATCCAGAAGACTCCACGCTTCACAACATCGCGGTTATGGAACAGCAATTAAAAAATATTGGCGGAACATTCAACTGGGAATATGAGGTTATCACATGTAAGCCAGAGTATTACAAATGGACGCAATGGCTTTTTGTGCAACTTTTCAAAAAAGGCCTTGCATATCAAAAAGAGGCACCAGTAAATTGGTGCCCATCTTGCAACACCGTTATTGCCAATGAGCAAGTGGTGGAGGGCGTTTGTGAAAGGTGCGGCAGCGAGGTGATTAGAAAAAACATGAAGCAGTGGTTTTTCAAAATCACCGATTATGCTGAAAGGCTGCTTGCTGGGCTTGACAACATCGACTGGCCACAAAAAACCAAAATTTTGCAGAAAAACTGGATTGGCAAGTCAATCGGGTGTGAAGTTGACTTTAAAACCGAGGACGGCAGCGAGACTTTAACTGTGTTCACATCCAGAGTTGACACTATTTACGGAGTAAGTTGGCTTGTTATTGCGCCTGAACATCCGCTTTTGCCTAGACTTGTTAACCCTCAGTGCAAGGCCGAGGTGGATGAGTATGTTGCGCAGGCGGCTAAGAAAGACGAAATCACAAGAAGCGGCGCAAACAATCAAAAGACGGGTGTGTTTACTGGAACATATGTAATCAACCCACTTAATGGCAGCAAAGTTCCGCTTTATGTGGCTGACTATGTCATCGCCACCTATGCCACAGGCATTGTTATGGGCGTGGCTGCTCACGATGAAAGAGATTTTGACTTTGCAAAGGTTTACAAAACGCCTGTTGTGCAGGTTATTGAAGGCAAAAATGGCGAGAAAGTAAAATTGCCATATACTGAATATGGAAGGCTTATTAACTCTGGCGAGTTTAATGGCCTTACCAGCGAAGAGGCAAAAATCGCAATTTGCGAAAAACTTGAAAAAATTGGTGCCGGCAGAAGAAAAATCAACTACAAACTCAGGGATTGGTCTGTTTCAAGGCAAAGATATTGGGGATGCCCAATTCCAATCATCCATTGTCCACATTGCGGGGCCGTGCCTGTGCCTGAAAAGGATTTGCCTGTTTTGTTGCCTCATATTCACGATTATAAACCAGAGGGCGAGGGCCCACTTGGCAAGGTTAAAGAATATATAAATGTAAAATGCCCAGTCTGCGGCGCTGATGCAAGAAGAGATCCAGACACGCTTGATGCGTTTGTTTGTTCAAGTTTCTATCAACTGCGCTATCCAGACGCGCATAACGACAAAGAGATTTTCTCATCACAAAAAATCAACAAAATTTGCCCTGTTGACACCTATGTTGGCGGGGTGGAGCATGCCACAGCGCATCTGTTGTATTCGCGTTTTATCACCATGTTTTTGCATGATTTGGGGCTTATCAATTTTGAAGAGCCTTTCAAGCGTTTGGTTCACCAAGGCATGGTGCTTGGCAAAGACGGCAAAAAGATGTCTAAACGTAACGGCGGGAGAACAGCGGACGAATATGTAAACGAATTTGGCAGCGATGCACTTAGGCTGACCATGATGTTTTCCATGAACTATATTGACGGTGGACCTTGGAATGACGAAGGATTAAAGCACATGACCGCGTTTATGGACAGGGTGGAAAGAATTGTTAAAAGTTGGATGGCACTGCCAGAAGGTAATGGAGATGCCAAAGCGGACGGCGAACTTGAATATGCAAGGGCTTATTGCATCAAAGAGATGCGATCTTCCTTTGAAGAATTTTCTTTCAACACCGCGATTGCAAGGTTTATGGAACTGATCAACGCAATGTATAAATATGACAAACTTGAAAACAAAAACCAAAAACTTGCAAAAAGCGTGGCCATGGATGTTGTAAGGCTGATTGCGCCTGCTGCTCCACACTTTGCAGAACAACTTTGGGAGGATATTGGCCAGCAGTATTCAATTCACAACCAAAAATATCCTGTTTGCGATGAAACCAAACTTGTTAAGCAAACCATTGAAATTGCTTTGCAAGTAAACAGCAAAATTGTTGCAAGAGTTGATGTTGAAACCTCTTTAAATAACGCCGAACTTCTTGAAAAGGCAAAGTCGAACGACAAGGTTAAAGCATTGATTGAAGGCAAGAATATCGTAAAGGAAATTGTCGTTCCTGGAAGAATTATAAATATTATTGTCAAATGATGAATATGTATAAATAACGAAAGAAAGGAATTTTTATCAATTTTTGTTGACTATTTAAGAAATATATGTTATATTTTAAAAGTCAGGATCATCTGGCAATATGGATTGAATTAAATGAGTTTTAAAAAACTAAGATATAACCTTCTTGTTATTGGACTTATAGCCCTGATATGCTGTTATATTGGGATGACTTTCTTATTCACTGATGCACCAATGGATATTAACCAAGGTAACATTCAAGATAACACCGATGATAATGTGGGCGATGAAGAATTGAATGAGGACGGCAACAATGATGAGCCGCCTGCCGATGTGGTGATTCCAACCAACGCCATTGAGTTGATTCAGTATGGGCTTGACATAATTACAAATGGCAACGGCTACACCAGTACATTCAACACCACCATTGTAAATGAGGCGGTTGGAGTTAGCGCTGTGCAATATGTTGATGGCAAGGTGTCCAGAGGCGTAAACTCACAGGGCGAAAAAGTGTCGGTTGAAGAAAACTACTATCATTCCAGCGAGTCTGGCGTGGCAGCAGGGATGGTTGCCAACTTCTTTAAAGGTTTCTATATCAATGAAGAAACAGGCCTTACACAGGTGGCAACAACAAGCGACTATGATGCCGATGCACAAACCTACAATCTTGCAAATGCAGATATAAATAAAACAGTTGCAACAGCCGATGCGCTTAATGAATACAAAATCCTGCAAGGGCAGGGCTTTCCAATTGACATCACAAAAACTAATTGCATCATCACCCAAGATGACACATCTAATAAAAATGTGAGAATTATCACGGTTAAAATCACCAATTTTTCATCATTGTCTCAATATTTCCTAGATTTCTTTACAAGCACGGGGCAGATGGAAAACATAAACTATTCTTCCATCGTAATTAAATTCACAATTAACAAGAATAACGGATATATAACTAAGGTGCAGCGCACAGAAAATTTCAGCGCAACTGCTGTTAATGTGCCTGTACTTGGAAGTGTTACTGTAAACGTTGAGGCAACAACAATTCAGTCATTTAAAAACATGAATCAAGAGGTTGTACTAGCTGATTCTTTATAAAATAAAACCACAGGACAAGCAAAAAAAAGGAAAAAAAATGAAATTTAAAAAAGTTAGATATTACATGCTTATGTTCGTTATGGTGCTGCTATTTGGTGCGTATATAGGGGTAAGTTTTTTTGCAACCCCAACATCAGCCGACACAACACTGCCAAGCGATGACCCTACCGAAGGTTTAGTTCCTGATGAAGAAGAGCCTGGCGATTCAGGTGACTCAAACGAAGTTACCGAATTACCAACCGACGCGATTGACCTTGTAAATTATGCTCTTGATATTTATAACAACGGCGAAGGAAGCGCTTCAACCATTGAATATATTGTTCAAAACACAGGTGTTTGGCAGGGCGCTGAGGTGGGCGTTGTTCAATATGCAGTTGGAAACACTTACCGCTCTGGCAGCCAGAGTTTGGAAGAAGTTTATTTCTACTATGAAGATGCCGATCCACTTATTGAAGGCTTGCTGCTTTCCAATAACCTAGTTATGCAGGAATATAGGGCTATCAATACTGATAAAGACGCGGATACACTTATTTGTGTTGGAACAAAAGATTATGATTATAGTGCAAAAACCTACAATCTAAACGCCGATTCAGGTTATAAAGACACTTACACAATGGCTGACGGGCTTAACCAGTTTATAGTTGTTCAATCTTTGGAATTTCCACTTGAAATAAGCAAAAGCACAGTTGAAGTAAAAACTTATGACACAAGAAGCAGCAAAAATTATATAACTGTGAAATTGTCATATAAACTTGATAAACTGCCAGAAGAATTTGATTTGTATTATAAAAGAAATAGTGCTTTGCCAGTCGTGGATTACACTCAATATAACTACACATTCGTAATTTCTAAAAAGACAGGTGAACTTAAAAGAATGATTAGAGAAGAGGTTTTCACAAGTTATACAGCATCAGTTCCAGGCGGGCTTACCATCAACTCTAAGGCAACGTTCAGTCAAACCTTCACATCAATGGATGAGGCGGTTGAAGTGCCAAAACCATATCTTTCGTTTGCAAAATAAAATGACCAAAATTTTGGTCATTTTTTATAGTTAAAAAAATAATGGCTTTTGTGAGCCATTATTTTGTTTCTTTATTTTGTTCTTTGTTTTCAGCAGTTTCAACTGGCGCTTCTTGCACTGTTTTTTCTGTTTCTTTATTTTCAACTTTCTCATCAACTGCGTCTGCTTTTACCTGTGCATTAGCATTTTCTTTTTTGCTTTCTTTATCAACTTTTTTTTCAATTCTGTTTACTGCGTAAATTTCAATTTTGCTGTCAACGGTTGTTTTCTTAACGGCGTATTTATTAATAAGCCAAGCAACAAGGAAAGCCAAACCTGAAAGTGCAGCGCCGCAAGCAATTGAAAGCAGCATGATGTAAAGTGCGCTTGATTCAAATATTCCATAAGCGGCAAATGCGCATGCAAACCACATAATGAAAGTAATCATTGGCAATATGATTGTGAACAGAACTTTCACAAATGTGCTTCTGTATCCATTAGGATGACGCAAGGTGTAGAAAACCATTGCTATTGTTAAAATTGAAAACACAATTCCCAGAACAAAGGTTGTAATTTGAAATGGTGTTAAAAAGTTAAAATCTAACATATTCTTCCTCCAACTATATCTATATTTTAGCACAGTGATATAAATTTGTCAATATTAAAAATTAAATTAAATTCGTTTGTTAACATTTTATTTATGTTGTATAATAATATTGTGTCTAAAACAAAAAAAATAATCATAACTTCATGCGTAGTTGGTGGGGCAATTTTAATTTTAGTTGCCTGCCTTTTGCTTGTGTTTTTGTTAAAGCCTAACCAAGGAGAGGCTCTTAAAGTTGAAACGGTGGGCAACCACATAATTGTTTCTGCTCAACCGGAAGAGGAGAGAACATACAGGTTTAGGTTTGCAAATGGTGATGAGGTGAAAACTTTTGACAGCACTTCAAGCCAGTTTGACATCACCGAACTTTTGTGGGATGGCGAACTTAGTTTTGGGGCAAGTTATCAAATTTCGTATTGTTTGGTTGAACCAACAGGAATCTTGGCGGGCGAATTTAGCGAGGAGATTACATATGTGCCTGTGATGAGGCTGGATGCGCCGGTGGTGAGTTTGGATGAGCAAAACTTCTCACTATCGTGGCAAGCAGTGCGTGGCGCAGACCATTACATTGTTTATTATTATGACGGCGAAAACCTAATCACCACGCAAGTTGAAGAAACTGGTTTTGACCTTACGCAAATAAAAGGTGGAGAGAGGCAGGTGTTTGTTACCAGTGCCTCAAACCAAGCGTTTTTCTATGAAAGTGAACTTTCAAATGTGATTTCAACCACAATCACTCACACGCTTGTTGAATTTGATAGTGCCTACATTGATGAAAACTATGTTTTGCATATCGTTACAACCGAGCAGCCACAGGGCATCGACATTTCTGTAAATGGGCAGCAATATTATGTTGGCGAGGGAGATTTTGACATCTCTGCCACTCAAACTGGCTATGAAATCACATTTTCGGCAGCGCTGTTTTATCAACCTGGTGCAGACATACAAGTAAGCCCGCGCCCAGACCTATACAACATCTTCATAGGTGAGCCAACCGTGGTTTCGGGACCACTTAATTAAAAGAATAACAAAAAAGATTTTATGCATACTATCTTAAAAAGGAAGGTAGTATGCTTTTTTATGATGTTCAAAATAAAGTAGAAAAGTTAAAGGCACAACTTAACACTTCCAGCGATGTCGGCACAAGAATTATTGAAAAGGCTGCCGCATGCATCGGTCTTGTTTATTTAAAAAGCATGGTTGACAATGCACTTTTTGTGGATGGCATTTGCAGGCCGATTATTGCAAGCGAAGATGTTTCGCTGCAAAATTTTTCCACTATAATTTCAACGGCGGAGGTAACACAAATCGAGGATAGTCAAGCCGTTGAAAAGGTTTTGATGGGCAATGTTGTGATAATTATGTCAGGCGAAAAAAATATGCTTGCAGTCGACATTTTGAAATATCCAGCGCGCATACCTTCCGAGCCGCCAACATCCTCGGTCATTCAGGGACCAAGGGAGGGCTTTACAGAGGATATTCGCACAAACATCACCTTAATTAGAAGAAGATTTTATAACAAAAACCTTGTACTAACAGATTTGTTTGTCGGAAAATACAGCAACACTCGCATAACAGTGGCATATTTAAACGGCGTTGCCAACAAAAAAGTTGTCAAGGAAATTGTGGACAAACTTAACGCCATCGATGTTGATGGCATTATTGACTCGCATTACATAATAAAATATCTGGAAAAGCATCCTCGTTCGCTTTTTAAACAGGTTGGCAGCATGGAAAAGCCGGATATCATTGCGGCAAAAATGTTAGAGGGCAGGGTTGCAATCATAATTGACGGCTCACCAATAGTGCTTACTTTACCTTTTCTGTTTTTTGAAGAGGTGCAAGCAAGTAACGACTATTATAACAGTTACATATATGCCTCTTTTATTCGCATTGTAAGGCTTCTTGCAATAATGATTGCAGTTGTTGTGCCTGGCACTTACATTGCACTGAGAGTTTACCATCAAAACATTATTCCCATTAAATTTTTAATTACGATCACAAACACAACCAAAGGCTTGCCTTTCACGCCTTTTTTGGAGATGCTGTTTATAAGTTTGCTGTTTCAAATTTTGTATGAGGTTTCGCTTAGGCTGCCAAGTTATCTTGGCCTTGCCACCAGTATTGTGGGGGCGCTGATTTTGGGTGATACGGGTGTAAAAGCCGGGTTGATTTCTCCGCCAGCGGTTATTGTTGTGGCACTTGCCAAAATTGCACTTTACACAGTGCCAGAACAGGCATATCAACTTACAATTTTGCAGTATTTGTTTTTGTTTATTGGTGGCTCTTTGGGCATTATTGGCATTGTTGGGCTGCTTGTTTATCTTGTACTTTACTTGGCTTCACTTGATTCCTACGGTGCTCCTTACTTAGCACCATACGCGCCAAGGGTTTATAGTGACTTAAATGATGGCGTGTTTATGGAACCCACAAATAACATGAAATATCGTCCGCAATCTTTTAAAACTTACAATAAAAAGAGGCAGAAATGACGAAAACAATTTCATCCAGACAGGGCGCAATTTTAGCCGCGCTATTATTGTTCGCAAACAAAATTTTGGTTTTGCCTTCGCTGATGTATGAATCTTCTAATGCGGACGGAATTTTCATACTTTTGGCACTGCTTGCAGTTGAAATGCTGATTTTATATATGTTTTTTAAAGTAAAAGAGGCGTTTCCATATCAAAGTTTTTATGAGATTATAAAAAAATATATGGGCACCATTGTTGCCAAACTTTTTTATGTGCTGCTGCTTGTATACTTTTTCTTTAAAATTATGCTGCTGTTCAACATTTCTTATATCTATTTTCACATACAAGTTTACATTGATGTGGCATATTATTTGTTTTTGTTTGCATTTTTGCTAATCATGACTTCTTCCGTGCTTAGAGGCCTTAGAGCGATTGGCAGGGGGCTTGAATTTTTTTATTTTTTCATAATTGGCTGTATGTTTTTTATAATATTGCTTTCTTTTGCCAATTTTGATAAGTTTCCGCTGTTTTTTGACAGCCCGCCTGCGCAATATTTTAAAGGCTTATTTTCCAATTTGTTTTGTTTTGGAGATATGCTTGTGTTGTTTGTGCTTATGGATAAAATTGAATTAAAAAAAAAAGATGAAAAAAAGTTTTTTAAATATATAGGCGCCAGCGTTGTAATTTTAATTTTAATCTATTTCATGTTTTACAGCATTTTTGGGCAGACATCGTTTATTCATAAAAACGCAATTTCGGACATTATCACTTTTTCATACAGGTTTATCGATTTGGGCAGGCTGGACATTATTGCAATAGTTACGGTGATGTTTTTGTCATTTTTGCAACTGAGCATCTATTGTTATGCTCTTTGCGAGTGCTTTATGAAATTATTTTCTAAGTTGTCCATTGTTTACACAATCGTTGTTTTTGATGCCATTTTTATTGCCGTTGTTGCCTCGTCGTTGGTAAATTATTTAACCGTGATAAATCTTGGCGTGAATGTTATGGGATATTTTGCCATTGTTTTGCATTTAATTTTGCCAATTTTGGTGTTGTGTTTTATAAAGTTTTCGCATAGGAGGCAGCCATGAGAAGGTTTTTTAAAACAATTAAAGCAACTCCAATGCTGCTTGCTTTAATTTTTATTGCATTTTTCTTTTTCCCAGCGGCAATCATTGCGCCAGCGGAAAGCGTTTCCAACGCCATTGTAACGGCAATTGGCCTTGACAAACAAGAAAACGAATATGAAGTAACACTTTTAACATTTTTGTCATATCCAAATCAGTCTTACACCGAGCGCTATGAAATTTTCACCTCCACAGGCGGCACATTAAGCGAGGCGTTAACCAAAGCGGGTTTGCAACTGGGCAAGGCGGTTTCGCTTTTTCATACGCATACAGCGGTTGTCAGCGAGAATTTGTTGAAGGAGGATATCGCACCAGCGCTTAATTATCTTGTCAGGGTGGCATCGTTGCCACAAAGTTGCATTTTGATTGGCACAAATGTGGAAACAAAACTTTTTATGGAGTTTGTTAAGGAACTTGACGCAGAGGCAGACCTAAATTTGGAGGAATTAACATTTTTTAACTCAAATTATGTTTATTGGAATGACACTTCCATAAATTCTTTCTTGCAGGGTTATTATTCGCCAACTGAAACCTCGCTGATTAGTTATATGCCGCTGGTTGAGTCCACAGATGATGGCATACCAATCGACAAGCCTTTGCAGACAGAAGAGGGCGAGCAGGGAAGTGCTAATATGGAAAGCGGTGGCTCGGGCGCCCAAACTGGCGGCACGGGCAGCGGTTCAAGTGGCAGTTCTAGCGGAGGTTCACAAAGCAGCGGGCAGCAGGGTGGACAATATGAACTCATAAATGACGGCAATGAAATAATAATAAAAAAAGGCAAAAAAGTGGCTGATATTGACAGAGATATTTTGCGTGGGCTTAATTGGTTTAGTTCTAGAACAACAGGCGCTGTTTTAATATTAGACGATGTGAATGACGAAAATTTTGACCATGCACAACTGGCTTACAAAGTTAATCAAAAACAGATTAGACAACATTTTGACTATGAAAATGGTGTTCCAGTTTGCACCACCAGCATAAGATTATTTGTGAACTTAACAGAGGTGGATGCCAGCAAAGAAGAATTGAAGAAAAAAAATGAAGCAAGTTATATAAGCGATGCGGTTAGAGACAAAATTGAAGAAACTGTTAAAAGCCAAATAAGTGGTGCGGTTGATGTGTTTGTTCAAAATAAAACCGATGTTTTGGAGATGTATGAGCATTTTTACAGAGCGCAGCGCGGCCAAACTAAAAAATTTTTAAAACAGATTGGCTCACCTGATGAATTTTTAAGTCATGTTGTGTTTAAGGTGGTTGTTTCGGTTTTCCCAAATTAAAAGGCCACTAAAATGCGTCAAAATTTGGTAAGAAATGATATATACTTATTCGTATTATCTTTAAATTGGTTGGAAAAAATTTTTTGATGTGATAAAATATGCTATATCTTGGAGGTAAAAAACTTGGAAGAAAAAAAAGGCGGATTTAAATTTTCCTATCTAATAATTTTGCTACTTTTGGTGCTGCTGGTTTGCTTTTTGTTTATCGACACATCCAATCCTGGCAAAAGGGTTGAGTTAAGTGATGTTGATGCCTTTATTTCAGGCACTTACAGCGAAAGCGATACAGGCCCGCAAAACATACAAATGGCGCAATTATATTACTATGATGGCATTGGCTATATTTTAATTGAGGGCAGTGAACTTGCTGACAGTTTTCCAAACAATGCTGACTACTATTTCGAATATTCTTCTTCAAATGATATAAACAGAATTATTGAAAAAATTGATGCTGCCGTTGCTGAGGGAGCAACCATTTCTTATGACACAAACAGGCCAAGCGACAACTGGTTCTTATCGCTGTTGCCAACACTGCTCATAATTATATTTGGCGGCGTTATGGTTTGGGTGCTTTACAGAATGATGGCGGGCTCAAACCGTGGTGCAATGGGATTTGGAAAATCCAGAGCAAAAGCATATGCCTCAACCAAAGTTAAATTTGATGACATTGCTGGTGCTGATGAAGAGAAGGCAGAACTTGAAGAAATTGTTGAATTTTTGAAAAATCCTAAAAAATTCACCGACCTTGGTGCAAGAATTCCAAAAGGAATTTTGCTTGTGGGAAATCCAGGAACTGGAAAAACCTTGCTTGCAAGGGCTGTTGCAGGCGAAAGCAATGTGCCATTCATTTCAATTTCGGGTTCGGACTTTGTTGAAATGTTTGTTGGTGTGGGCGCATCCAGGGTGAGAGACCTTTTCGACCAAGCCAAGAAAAACAAACCTTGCATCGTGTTCATTGACGAAATAGATGCTGTTGGGCGTCAGCGTGGCGCAGGCCTTGGCGGAGGTAACGACGAAAGAGAACAAACCTTAAACCAACTTTTGGTGGAAATGGATGGTTTTGAGCCAAATGAAGGCATTATTGTGCTGGCAGCAACCAACCGCAGTGATGTTTTAGACCCAGCGCTTTTGAGACCGGGCAGATTTGACAGGCAAATATATGTTCATGTTCCAGATGTTAGGGGTAGAGAAGGCATTTTAAGAATTCACGCTAAAAACAAACCTATCGATGAAAGCGTAGACTTTAAAACCCTTGCCAGAATTACCGCTGGCTTTACGGGCGCTGACATTGAAAACATGCTCAACGAGGCTGCAATTTTGGCAGCGAGAGCAAACAGACCAACCATCATCATGACCGACATTACAGAAGGCATCAACAAGGTTATCATGGGCCCTCAAAAGAAGAGCAGGCTGGTAACCGAAAAAGACAAAAAAATCACCGCTTATCACGAGTCGGGGCATGCTATGCTTGCCAAACTGCTTAAAAATTGTGATGACGTGCAAGAGGTTTCAATCATTCCTCGTGGCATGGCAGGTGGCTACACCATGAGCAGACCTGAAACTGATGACAGTTTTGCAAGTTACAATAAACTGATGGATGAAATTGCCATGAGCATGGGTGGAAGAATTGCCGAGGAACTCGTTTTCGGCGAAATCACAACAGGCGCTTCAAGCGACATTCAACAGGCAACCAAAATTGCACATAAAATGGTGTTTGATTGGGGCATGAGCAAAAAACTTGGCTTTATGACGCTTTCATCTCAGGAAACCATTTTTGTTGGCAGAGATTATCAAACTAAAAACGATTTCTCCGAAAAATTGGCGGCTGAGGCTGATGACGAGGTTAGGGAAATTCTTTCATACAACTATGAAAGGGCTAAAAAATTGCTTAAAGACAACAAAAATCTGTTGGAAGAGATGGCTAAACTTCTTATTGAGCGCGAAACTATTTACAAAGAAGAAGTTGACATGATTATGCAGGGCCAAACAACAGAAGAAATTGTTAAGTATATGGAGAAAAAAGAAAAGGCTCAAAAAGCCAAGGAAGCAAAAATCCGTGAAAAACAACTTCAAGCCAAAAAATTGGAAGAATACAAAAACAAGGTTGAAGAAGGCAAAAAACTGCTTGATAACGGAATAATCACCAAAGAAGAATATCAAATGGTGCTTGACGAGTATCAAGCGCAGTTGGCAAAGGCCGCTCAGCCAAAGCAAGAAAAGGTTGAAAAACCAAAAGCCGAAGAAGCAAAAAAGGCGGAACCTAAAAAAGAGATAGCAAAAAAAGCGGAAACAAAAACCGAAGAAACAGAAAAAACGCCAAAAAGAATTAAGGCAAAGGCTTCTTCAAAAACTCAAACTGAACAAAAAAAGCAAGATAAAAACGACAACAAAGGAGAATAATTATGCCGAATGAAGAACTCATGCTTGACCATGAAGTGGCGCTGAGGAAGAAAAAAACAAACAGAATTGTGGCATTCTCACTGTTAGGGTTGGTTTTGGTGATTGTGGTTCTTATAATTGTTGGAGCATGTGTTCCAGTTAACTTAAAGCCATATTTAATCGGCAGCCCAGACAGAGTTACAATTTACAATCAAACTTCAACCTATGGCGAATTTGATGCAGACCAGCAAAAATACTCGCAGTTTATGGAAGAGTTTGATGATGTGTTTGAAGCATCGTTCTTGGTGGCTATGTTCAGCGGCAGGCTTGGTGATTACCAAATTACAGGGCAGGCAGAAAACACATTGCTCAGCAGCGTTATAAGCAATTTGCAATCAGGATATTATGTTGAATTTAAATATGATTTGCCTCAAACGTTGACATACAATGACGGCTCGGCATATAACGACATTTACAACAACAACCGCACGCTTTCGTTCACCTCTTTGTATTTTGCAATTTCGCAAACAGATGAACTTGTGGATTTGGAAATATATGTTGGTGTTAAATATAGCGATGACGAAAACGCCTCAACATATGCCGTAAAGGTTACACAGAAAGCCAACACTTACAGCCTGTATGAAAACCTTTCAAATTACAGAACTTATTAAAAAAAACGCCTATTCGGGCGTTTTATTTTTTTTGCGTGGCCATTTAAATTTAATTTTTCCTGCAAACAGTGCAGCAATCAGCAAGATTAACATCATGCAAGCCATAATTGCAAAGAAGGTTATCAGCACAACAAAACTAAAATCTGTCATTGTGAAGAACTCTGGCATAATCAGGCAGGCCGCAACCAGCAAGGTGAGGGAAAGCACCAGCGTGATTGCCCTCAGTTTGGTGAGAGGCTGACACAGCCAAGCCAAATTCAAAAAGCCAGCAAATGTGATAGTCAAGGTGATTAAAGTGTTATACTCGGTTTCGGTTAAAGTGTTGAAATGGTCGGAGCCTAAGAATATCACCACGAACACCGCCAGCAGCATCAGCAGCGCCCTTGGAATGGATTTTTTCAGCACCTGCGGGATGAAATTGCCTTTTATCAGTTCGGTGTTTGGTTGGAAGGTTAGTATGAACGAAGGCATGCCAATCACCAGCAGTTCAAGCAGGAACATCTGTCTTGGTGCGAAAGGATATGGCACCACCATGATGATTGTGCTTAAACACATCACAATGGTGAAAAGCGTTTTCATTAAATACAGCACTGATGAATTTTGCACATTGTTTACAACCTGTCGGCCTTCCTTCACAACGCTTGGAAGGGAGGTGAAGTTGGAATTTAGCAGCACTAGATGTGAAATGTTTCTTGCCACTTCGCTTCCATCTGCCATGGCTATGGAGCAATCCGCTTCTTTTAATGCCAAGGTGTCGTTTACGCCGTCGCCAGTCATTGCAACAACTTTGCCGTTCTTTTTGAGCGTTTTGACTATGGCGTATTTTTGTTCAGGAGAAACTCTGCCAAAAACCGTAAATTCCAAAGCCATTTTTTCAACTTCTTCGATGCTTACATTTTCAAGCGACACATATTTGTCATAGCCTTCAACGCCCACGCGTTGGGCAATTTTTGCAACGGTTACAGGGTCATCACCAGAGATGATTTTAATTTCTACTTCGTTTTCTTTATACCAGCGTATGGTTTCAATTGCGTCATCACGAATGTGGTCTTCCAGTACATATAATGCAAGGGTTGTTCCCACCTGTGCGCCCTTTTCTTCGTCATATGGCTTGTCGCATTCTGTTAGGGCGATAACTCTAAATCCTTCCTGCAATTTTTGCTTCATAAGTTCGGTTTGTTCTGGCGAAAGTTTTGCTTTAACATAGGTTGGCGCGCCCAGATAGTAAGTTTTGTTGTTTTCAAAAGTGGTTACTGAAAACTTTCTTGAAGAGGAGAACTCCAATTTTTCTTTGACTTTAAACTGGGTTTTTACTCCAAACTTTTTAACCATTGCATTGCTTGTGGCGTTGGAAGATGTTTGCGCGCCAAGCACATTGCTTATAATTTTGTCAACTGTGCTTTTTCTGCGTTTTGAGGTGTATATCACATCTTTCACAACCATTGTTCCGTCTGTGATTGTGCCGGTTTTGTCTAGGCACAGCACGTTGCTTCTTGCCAGCATTTCAATGGAGTAGATGTCTTTTACCAGCGTCTTTTTTCTGCCCAACTTAACCACGCCCACCGAAAGCGAAATGGTGATTAGCAGAAACATGCCCGCAGGAATCATGCCTGTAAGAGCGCCCGCCGTGTTGGTTATGGCCTCATTGATGTCGTTTGGCAGAAACACAAATTCTTTAACAAAAGTTAAAACTCCAAGTGGAATAAGCAGTATGCCGATATATTTGATTAAGTTGTTTATATCCTTAAAAAGGTTGGATGCAGGCGCTTTAAATTCCTTGGCCCTTGCTGCGATTGTTTGAATGTAGTTGTCTTTGCCAATTTTTTCAACCCGCGCATAGCACGTGCCAGAAACAAGAAAACTTCCTGAAAGCAAACTGTCGCCGCTTTTTTTCTTGATGGCGTTGGATTCGCCTGTAAGCAAACTTTCGTTTACTTCCACTTCGCCGTCTAAAATTATGCAGTCGGAAGGCACTTGTTCGCCGTTTGAAAGCATAATCACATCGTCAAGCAAAAGTTGTTCGGCGGGAAGTTCAATTTGGTTGCCTTCACGCACAACTTTGACGCGGGGCAGGGTTACCAATGAAAGTTTTTCAACGGTGTGTTTTGCGCGGCACTCCTGAATGATTGCCACCGCAGTGTTGCAGAAAATCACAAGCAAAAATAGTAGGTCGCTGTATGAGCCAACGCAGATTAGCGCAATGGCAATTATCAGCCAAATTAAATTAAAATAGGTGCAAATGTTTTTTACAAATATAGAAAGATAGGAGCGAGTGGATTTTACTTTCGCTTCGTTGGTTAAATTATGCTCAATTCTTTCGGCAACTTGAACAGCGTTTAGCCCAAAATCTTTTTGAGTTTGGTAGCGGACAAGTTCAAATTCCGCAACATTTTTTTTCATTAAATAAATATTAACAAATTCATATTTTGTTGTCAAATAAATTGTGTTTGCTTGACAAAATATTGTAATTAGTTTAGGATTAAACTATGAATATTTCAATAAAACCAAGTCCTATTGCAAAAAAACTTGCTCGCACTGTTGGCGGCGATTTTTATCTTGTTGGCGGATATGTTAGAAACGCGCTTTTAGGCAAAAAATGCGATGATGAAGATTTGTGCAGCGCTTTGACTTTGCCGATGCTTGAAAAAAAGTTGGCGGGCAGCGAGTTTTCTTTAAAAAACAAAAACAAGGCGTTCGGCACATGCAAAATTGTTTGTGGAGACAAAAGTTTTGATTACGCAACTTTTAGAAAAGAAACTTATTCTAAGGGCCATTGCCCAGAGAGTGTGGAGTTTGTTAAGGATTTGGCAGTGGATGCCAACAGGCGCGATTTTACAATCAACAGCATCTATTTTAACATCAACAAAGGCGAAATAAAAGACCCATTTGATGGCATGGCTGACTTAAAGAAAAAGAAAATTCGTGCAATAAATACTCAGGTGCTCAACGATGACGGTTTGAGAATTTTGCGCATGAT
>CALVTD010000012.1 GCA_944359935.1 uncultured Clostridia bacterium
TTTTTAACATCTTCTTTATATTTTGCTTTATATTCAACGATTTCCATATTTGCATTATATAAAAATATCGGCAAAAAATCAAGCAAATAAACATCTTAATTTTGCCGAAAAGGAAATTTATGTTATAAAAAATTCAAATAGTTTTTTAAAGTTTTAGATAGTTTTACATAGTCAAAGTTGTTCAATTTAAGTACTTCTGCTGTCAACTGTTGTCAAGTTATAAAATTATTTGACAACAAATTTATTTTTCAATGTCTATACGCCTTATAAAATATAGGTTTTTGCGATAGGGTATTTAATTTTTAAATAAAAAATATTTATTCTGATAAGGTGGGGGTCGGTGGTTCGAGTCCACTCGCGACTACCACAAAAATTTGAGAGCAAAACTTGCTCTCTTTTTTTATCTCCCCACCTTGCACTGCAAAAGCAGTGCGCAAGGCTGATGCCTTGCATCAGGGTGCCGCCCTGTTAGCATGCGCAAACACGCACCACCCTTAACGGGCTAAAACACTTCACTTCGTTGCGTGTTTTTAAGGTGGGGGTCGGTGTCGGAGCAAGCCAAGAAGCGTGCGTGCTCGGCCATTCGCTCAATCACCTCTGGCGCTTTCGCTTATTAAATTGTTTTTGTGTTGGCATTTTTACTCTTTTTAAAAATTCAAATTTTCTTTCCAAAGACATAAATTCTTCCTCCTATAATTTAGATAAAAATATTTTTAACATGGTCAAAAGAAAAAACATACAACCGTCTTATATGAGTTTCTGGGGTTATAAACAGCACAAAGTTTTTTTAAAAGCATAACTCGCATTTGGCGCTGTATTTATCCACACTAGGCTCAGTTTCATAACCCACAAATTGCGGGGTGTACAGCTCTTCGCCACAGTCAAGTTTTAAAACAGGCACATCTCCCGTTTGGCCATAATCATTTCCACTGATACGAGCCCCGACATCCCCTTTATGAAGCGTATGTTGTCCATTTTCTTCAACAACCATGTAAATATCTTCAAAATAAACGATGTCATATTTTTCATAATTGCATCCCGCAAATGCTGTCGCCACTGTTGCACATGCTGCAACAACCATCAAATTTTTTAATAATTTTTTTCTTTTCATATTTTCTCCTTTTATTCTCAATTAAAACAAACATATTTATTATTTATTTTACAAGTACTTCTGCTTTTTTGGATTTTTCCATACAGCACTTGTCCAATAACCACAATTTTTACTCGCTTTACAATGCCGGCTTTTATTTTACGAATACTATTTTTAAATCTTTTAAATTTTTTCATAACTTCCTCCAAAATATATTTCTTTTCCGTTTGGTTTGGAGGTTGTTTGCACGCTTTACAAACTTGCAGAACAAATAAAAAATAATCTATGTCATAAAATCATGTTGGCTGCAAATTTGAAAGGCTTATCGCCTGTTACAAACCATTCCTCCAACCATTGCAGCAACCCTGACGGCTGCGCTTTTGCACAGATTATTTAAAACATATACACATAAAAAAACCTCCTTCCCCTCGCTTTTTAAATTACGGCTGGGCCTAAATTTAAAAGTCTTGGTTTTTGGAGGATCCAAATTAAAAAGCGGGTTTTCAACCGGCTGTCGCCTTTTAAGCGCTGTTGTTCAGCGAACCTACTCCCTTTTATGGCTTAATTATATCACATAAAAAATAAAATATCAATAAGTTACCGCAAAAAATCTGCCTAACTCCAAGTTTTTTCCACAGTCTATGGACAACCTATATGAGATTATAAACGCCTCAACCATCCCTTCTTTTGCCACTAACACCACCCTTCCAATCCGCGCTGAATTAGGCCGAACCGCCCTGCCAATTTTGGATGAAGACGCACATGTAAACTTCTATTTCGCATGCAAAAAACAAAATAAACAAAAATTTAAAGAATTATTAAAACTGCTTTAATTACTTTTGTCCCGCAATGATATAACTTTGGTCAATCAAATCAAACACTTCTTTTTCATTCGTGCATTCATCAAGCAGCACTGAAATCCAGTGTTTTTTATTCATATGATAGCCGCTAAAAATATGTATATTATCTATTAACATTTGCAATTTTTCAGGCTTGGCACGCAAGTCCAAAACCTCAACTTTTTCATCGGTGGACAGCCCTAATTTACACTTCTTCACAGTAAGTATTGCGCCATACCATTTTTTGTTATCTTCTCTGCGCCAAATTGCGTTTTCATCAAACTTTTCCCACAAAAATTCAAGTTCATCGCCATATTTTCGAGAAACATAATCAATAACCTTTTTTGCCATTTGGGTTTTAAAAACATTTTTATCAAAACATTTGTTTGCAATGTCGGTTAAAATGTCTTGATATTGCTGACGAACAGCGCCCACAAAACTGCCCTGCGCCTCGTTTGTAAGAAAAAGCGTGTATGGCTCTTGCGTGTCATTTTCAATAACCAAAGTTTCAACTTCGCCACTAGTAATTTTAATTTTCAACAAAAACTGTTGAAAGATGTCTGTTTGATAAACAAAAGCATCTCCAACCTTGTTGAAGCCGTATTTTAAAAGTTTTTCACTATTTGGCTTTTTATTTTTAAAAATGCTTTGAATAATTTTGTTCATAATACCGTTTAATTATATCATAACGTACTTAAATTTTCATTATTTTTTGAAAAAACAAAAGAAATGATTGACAAAATAATTTTGTTAGCGTATAATTAAAGACGTGCAATTACATAAAGCACTTTGCGAGTGTGGCGGAATGGCAGACGCGCATGTTTAAGGGGCATGTTCGAAAGAGTGTGGGTTCAAGTCCCACCACTCGCACCAAAAAAATCCATGCATTGCATGGATTTTTTTATATGCTTTATTCATTTTTTATAAAGATATCTTTATTAGTTAAATTTTTAGGATATAAACTGTTAACATAATTGTTTTTTGCGTAAAAACCACCTAACGTGCACCCATTAACTTGAATAACTCCGTAGCCATTTTTACACGACCAATTAAACGACTTGCCTTCTAAATATAATTTTAATTTTTGTTCGTCTCCATTAAAATTTATAATATTGTTAAATTCCAACCCAAAAGCCATAAAAAAGGCATGGTCTGGCACAAAACTATCATTTTTGATTTCCCCTAATTTAACCCCATAACTGACCACATTATTTTTTAATATAACATGTGATTTTGGTATTATCCAAATTTTATTAGACTTAATAAAAAGCCTATCTTTATCTATACTCACTCCAACGCTATTTAAAAAAGCAAGCACTTCATTTGGTATTTCACATTTTTTATTTTGTGCGCAATTACAAAACTCTTCGCCATCACTTATTATTTTTCTTAAAACGGCAACAAATTGCCCTTCTCCTGGATGTAAATGAGGATAAAATCTTCTCATTTTACTAAATTCGTACTCGTTATTCATGGCATAACCAGGTGCCGTGTTTTGAACAATTTTAGGATCTACTTCAACAAGTTCAAATGGATGTGCTGATAAAAATTGAGCAATCATTTGCTCGTTTTCTTCAAGCGAAAAAGTGCACGTTGAATATACTAACAGCCCATCTTTTTTTAAAGTTTTTGCAGCCGTTAACAAAAGCATTTGTTGAATATCACAACAGCGTTCAATGTTTTTTTGAGACCATGTTTCAATAAAATTGGGATTTTTTCTAAACATCCCTTCCCCTGAACATGTTGCATCAATTAAAACCATATCAAAATAGTTACTAAAATTTTTACAAAGGCTTTCACTATTGGAAGAGGTAATTATGACATTGTCCAAACCCAGCCTTTCTATGTTAAAAACCAGTGCCTTACATCTATCAAATTTTATATCATTTGCAATCACGAAACCTTCATTAGCAAGCGCATTTGATATTTGGCTTGTCTTCCCACCAGGAGCGGCACACAGATCTAAAACTTTCCAATTCTTCTTTATTTTTACAGAATTGACTGGAATCATAGCCGATGGTTCCTGCATATAAAACATTCCTGCTTGATGATAAACTTCTCCACCCATTTGAATGTTTTCGTCATTAAAAATAAAACCATCTGCATTATAAGGCAATTTTTTTAAATTATACGGATTTATTTTCAAAAAATTTGATACAGATATTTTTTTCGTATTAACTCTCAACCCTTTTACATTCTTTTCCGTAAGCACACATCTTTCAAAATTTTGAAAGTCCTCTCCTAAAAGATTCATCATTCTTTTTTTAAATTTTTCTGGAAATTCTCGCATTTTTAATCCTTTTATTAAACTTTTATACTTTTGTTTTTATCCGCTTCCTTCCATTTGCATTCCTTATAAGAAGCGCATAAAAAACAATTTCTTGATTGTTTATCTGCCATATACATCAGCCTATTAAATTCATTGTCTTCTGTAACGTTGCGATGATTTAAAATAGCTTCTAAGATAATGTGTATCTCCTCCGTTGAGAAATTACATTCCTTTAATATTTTTTGTGCAAGGCAAGCGCTTGCCTTATCGTGTGGCGTTCCGTCCTTGTATTCTTGCCATCTCCCTATGTCATGTAAAAGCGCAGTGGCATAAATTATTTGTTTAGAATATCCCAATTGCATTTCTAAATTGATAATATATGCTATCCTTGCAACATCTAACAGATGAGAAAAATTGTGTTTACAAAATTTTCTTTCAGTTTCTAATTTTTCTATTTCTTTTATAGATTTAATATAATTTTTATTTTTTAATATTTTATCAATTTTTTCCACCTGCAATCTCCTTAAATATAACTATTAGAGGTCAGTCGCCTACCAGCAGTTATGATTGATACAGCCGATATGTCGCCACTATGAATTGATTCTTGATTATTTACTTTCACGATGTAGTCCACTATTTTTTTATCTAATGCGCAATTTAATTTATCTATAATTTGTCGCGTAATGTCTTCAACAAATCTTGGGCCTCCCCCCACCTTTTTAAACTCACCATTTTGCCAAAAACCACCCATATACGCTACTTCTGTAACCCATTTTTCATCAGGCCTTTTTAAAACTGAAAATGTGGGTGCTGATGCTGAATCTCTTATGATATCAACTAAGTCTTCTATCCAGAAAAAATCATTTTTAGCCATTTCTACAGTTATTTGAATAATAGATTTTTGATTATGCGCTCCAAACCCGCTTAATAAAATTTTATCTTTTAATTTTTTAGGCAATTTATTGACTTGTTCCAATTCCTCCAAAGTAAGATTATTTTTTAACAAACTCATTTCTTTCGAGCATGGACATAAACTCATTTCTGTCGTCTTCACAGTAAGCAATGTTCTATATTCATCATTTTCATATATATTTTCTACTGTTATATTCACATACTCGGGCGAATATATTTCTGTTATCGGCGTCAGGTTGTCAATTATATAATCAAAATTAGCCTTAATATAAATGTTTTTTGCCTTATGTGCACGTTTTAGCTCAATTACAAATTGCTCTAAATCACTAAAACCATCATCCGTGTTCTCTTCGGCTAAAACTTTATGTATTGTTCTTGCTATTCGCGACATGTTTATTCCTTTAATATTTTTATTTAACGAACAAAATGATGAAATAGTAGCCAATACTTGCTGTTTATCATAATTTTTTGTTTTGATATTCATATTAACTTTAATCCCTTCAACACCCACTTTCTCAATAAAGTATTTAGGGAATCCAGTTTTACTTTTTTGAACATCTGGTAGTTTTTGATTCATTGTTCCCCTCCCTGCAAATAATTTCATAATAACGCAAAAGCTTGTCTATGGTTTTGTTGAGATCATATTTATTTAAATATTCCTTATACGCGCTCTCCCCAAATTTAATAATGAGGCTAGGATTAGAAAAACACTTTATTATTGCCTTAAATAATTGTTCGGTAGATGCTGGCTTTACAAGCATACCCGTTTGATTTTCTTCATTAATTAACTCTGATATGCCCCCAACATCAGTAGCAATAATGGCTTTCTTACGAGCCATAAGCTCAATAATAGAAGTCGGGATGCTCTCAAATAAGGAAGGTTGAACAAATATTGCGTGCTTTTTTCCTATCTCATCAATCCCAGTTATTGGCATAAAAATGCCTTCAAAAACAACCTTATCATATATACCCAAGGCTTTCGCAAGCGAACGCAAGTGTTGTTCGTCATCTCCATGCCCATAAATATGTAATGTCGCATCAGGAAACGATTTTACAACTTGCATCCACGCCCCTAATAAATAATCCAAACCTTTTTCTGGTGACAATCTACTAATAACTCCAACCGAATATACATTATCAATGCTCGCCTCAGGTAACTTACTTGCTGCGTTTATTAAATGCGGCAGTAAATAAATATTCCCTTTAAAATTATGATAATCTATTATGCCCTGTTTAGATTTTTCACATGTTGCAATAAATGCACTAATCTCATTGATATAGCGATTCAATTCCGGGGGATACCAATGCGCAGTATTTTTAGAAGGTGTAGTCCATTCAGTAACTATGACAGGGATATTGCTAAAACTATTTTTAGCTTCGAAAAATGATACCAACATTTTACCTGGTGGATGCGAATGGATAACATTCGGTTGCCAACTTCGAAGAACTTTGATTACTTTTTTTATAAATTCTTTTTCAATTTTTCGGCATGCCAAATCTTTATGAAATTTTTTAGGATAAAAATATTCAATATTATTTTTGTCTAATAAATTTAACCAAAATTTATATTTAGGTCTTTCACCAATAAAAACTTTTACATCTATTCCTCTTTGTTTTAGTGAACGGGCCAACATAAAATTATAGTACTCAGTACCGCCTAAAGAATTAAAGAAATCACAAAATATTGCAACTTTATTTATAACTTTTTTCATTTTTCTCTCAATCTATCCTTTGCGCCTTTAAAGAAAATGTCGCTGGGAATTTTGGCATTTCGTCAGGCGGTTGCCATAGTTTGTTCTCATCTTGCTCTAAATAATAAAACCTTTTATCAACATGTTTAGGGTGTTCATGCAAAAACTCTATTTTTAGTCCCTCTTTTGAAATTGCGCTTATTATATCTCCCAAAGTCCAATTCCAAACCGTCAAATCATTATGGGTTGTTTTGACATTTACCCTTTCTTCAATTCCATCTGCGTAACTTCCGTTTTCATGCCAAATTTTTGGAGATGTATCAAAATAATCAAAAATAATTTTAGGTTCATAATCTGAAAGTGTTGCAGAAACGGGATGCAGTTCGTTTAAATACAAAAAACCATTCTTTTTTAAAAGTTTCTTTACTATAAATGCCCATTTGTCCAAATTTTGCAAAAATATTAACGCGCCGATATTAACATAAACTATGTCGTATTTTTTATTGTTAATAGTTTCCAATATGTCATATACATTACTGCATATAAAATCAATATCCACATTGCTTTGTTCAGCTAATTTTTTCGCTACTTTAATTGAAGTTTGGGAATAATCAACTGCTGTAACTTTAGCACCTAATTTTGCCAACGAAATACTTTCCGTAGCAATATGACATTGCAAATGAATTATTTCTTTGCTCTTTACATCACCTAATTCTTTCTTTTCATAATCCATTAAAGTTAATCTACCATCTATCAATGCAGATGTATCATAAAATTTTGAATTCTTATGCAATAATGCTCTTTCATCCCAAAAATCTCTGTTGATATTTGAAAGCTGTGCATTGTCGACAAGTTCAACATTCTTAGGTATTTTATCCAAAAGATTGTTATATTTAATCTTTTTTCTGCCTTTATCAACCAAATAATGTAAAACCATTGTGCCTTTATTATTGATTTGATGATAATTAACCAGTTTTAAATTAATGTTCAATTTTTCTGCAAGTGTAATATGTTTACACACTCCCAAAAGCTTAGGTTCGATGGTTATTAACAATTGATCAACCAACCCCTCTTTCAAAAACTGCATGTTCGTTTCTGTTCCGCCTAATAGTGCTAAGTTATTAAAATTGGATTTTTGGATAAATTTTATAACTTCTTTTGGCTTTGCATTTATGTAAAAAATTTGATTTTTTGGGTCTGTTTTATTTATTGTTTTGCTTAGAACAAAATATGGCTTATTTACAACCTTACCCATAAAAGACTTACGCCCCGTTATAATAGCGTCAAAGTTGGCTAAAACATTTTTAAAATACATTTGGTCTTCTTTTGAAGTCCATTTAGTGACATCTTCACCTTCTTCACGCAAGACCAAACCATCTAACGACATAACCATTATCATAGTTACTTTTGCTCTCATAATTACCCCTTTGTTTTGTTCCAAATCAAGTATTTACCAATTACTAAATAATCTAATTCCGCTGATTTAAAAGATTTAATAGCCTCATTTGGAGTCGATACAATAGGCTCTCCATGTAAATTAAAACTTGTGTTAATTAACGCTGACTGCATCTTCGTTTTTTCTTCGTATTTTTTTAATAAGTTATAATAAAATTTATTGTTTTTCTCATCTACTATCTGTGGCCTGGCCGTACCATCAATATGAACCGCTGCTGGTGCAATAGTTTTCATCAAATCAGTACATTTCCTAGTTATCGTCATAAATTTACTAGTATATTGAGTGCCTTCTAAATCCTTGAATAATAATTTCGCTTGCAAATCATAAACCACTGGAGCAAATGGCATAAATTCAGTTCGATTTAATTTTTTGTTCAACGTTTTGTTGATATTTACATCATTAGCGTTGACTAATATACTTCTATGTCCTAATGCCCTTGGCCCATATTCCATCCTTCCTTGAAATAGCGCTATAATTTTAAATTCTTTTAATAGTTGTGCTAATTTATCTTCTAAATTGTTTTTATAAAATTTATAACACAAATTCTCTTTTAACAATAATCTTTCTAAATCTTTATTATTATATTTTATTTCTTGCCCGAAATAAACATCGTTCATTTCAAAAGGATTGAAATCTTGCACTTGACTTTTGTGATATAAAACTGCTCCCAAAGCGAGTCCTTCGTCGCCCATCGCAGGGTGCACAAAAATTTCATCAAACCCCATATCTTTTATGAAAGAATTCAACTTAACATTGGCAAATAATCCTCCTGCGCAAGCAATCTTTCTATAACTTTTTAAATAAGGCGCTAATAAATCTTTCACTCGTTGTTCTGTGATATATTGTATAGCAAAAGCGATATCTTCTTTACTAAAATTTTTTATAATATTATCAAACACGCCGATATATTTTGTAATATTTATTGTTGGTGCTTTATCATCGCTTCCCACATTTACCCAACGAGTTGCTTTATGTATTAAATTTTTATCATTCAAAATATCTTTTAGCTGATTAATTAAATTTTCGTTATAATGCCCGAAGGCCGCTAGCCCAGTTACCTTTCCTTCCCCTTCCAAAGGTTTAAACCCCAATGCCGCGGTAACTAACAAATAATCGCTGGCTATTGATATGTCAGGCAAGCGTAAAATTGGTTTTATTTTGCCATTATAGCCTTCATAAAGATTAGTGCTGTAAGGATCAAAATCATTTCCGCCATCAATAGTACAAATCAAGACCTTACCATTAAAGCCACTTGTAAAATATGCAGACGCAGCGTGCGCATCATGATGCCGCACAAATATTGGATTGTCAGTTAATGAATATGCAAAATTTAAACCATTTTTCATATCATTTTTTATGGTCTCATATGTATCCATCATATTTGCACTTTTCCATTCTTTTAAACTATCCTTAAAGCTTAAAATAGGAAAAACATATTCAACATCATTTAAATCTACATCAAAATCATTAAACAAGTATTCTAATGCTTTTTTAGGTTTTCTACCGTCTTTTTTCTTGCGTGAAAATCTTTCTTCCTGCCCTATAAATTCAATTTTGTTTGTAAAATATGCAACACATGAATCATGTTTGCCATCATAATTGATACCTATATAATTATTTTGATCAACACGTTTTTTTAATGTGTAATATTTTTCGAAAAAATTTCCGTTTTCACAAAAATGTTTTTTAAAATACATCCTAACATCATGCTGATCAACACCATCAAACAGCATTTTTAATTGAGAAGTGTATTGCATGATGGCTTTAATTTTTTCTTCAATATCGCAATAATATTTAAATTCATTAAATTTTTTTATGAGTGGTTTATCATCATAATAAAATTCTTCGTAAAATATAACTTTATAACCATATTTAATTAAAATTAAGCCCGCCTCTTTAACCAATAAATGGTCAACATGCTTCCCTTTCCCTATAGGAAAATAATATTCATAACCATACTTACCAAAATTATTCATTATTTCATGGGCTATTTCACAAGGCAACAATTTATCATACACATTTATTTTATTAAATATATCCCCATTATTAATTGGATATAGAAATTGATTACCAACTTTTCTATATATCGCATCATCAAATTTTAAATTGACGCTAGTAACTTTTAAGATATCACATGCTTTTTTATTTTCCAGTTCCCTGTTTACTAATCCATTTTTACTCCATTCATTATGAAGTTCTTGAGCGAAAGGACTCAATTCATTATTATGTTTGTTCGCAAAAACAGTAACTAAAAACACTCGATGGCTTTGTTTAACAAATTGTGTCATCAAACAACCACAAGAACAAACAGCATCATCAAAATGTGGGCTTACAAAAACCTTATTCATAATAACTCCCCAAAAATAGTTTATATTATTTAAAAATGAATGTCAAACAATTAATTTATTTGACTTAAAAAAACAAATATAATAAAATATTACATATGCGGGAGTGGCCTAATGGTATGGCATCAGCTTCCCAAGCTGAGGGTTGCGGGTTCGAGCCCCGTCTTCCGCTCCAAAATAATCTTCAAATTTTTAAGTAATGTTAAAAATCGATGTAACATCGATTTTTTTTCATATTTTGGCAAATACTAACCATATGAAAAAATTCATGGTTATAACATTGTTAATCTTCTCTATCCTGCTACTTCCAACCCGCGGCACATATGTTTGTCATGCGGAAAATGATTGCAGAGAAGTTCCCATCATTATGTATCACTCCATTTTAAAATCTAAAAAAGGCGCTTACACCGTTTCGCCAGATGAATTTAAAAGCGATTTGCTGGAATTAAAAAAACTGGGATATGAAAGCGTTTTTATTCAAGATGTAATAAACTACTGCAATGGCACAGGGTCGCTGCCTGAAAAACCGGTTGTGATTTCTTTTGATGATGGCCACTATAACAACTATACATATGCCTATCCTATTTTGAAAGAAGTTGGTTTTAAAGCAAATTTAAATGTGATTGGAAGTTTTTGTGAATTTTCAACATCAAGCGGCAATTGCGACAACCCTAACTATTCCTATTTAACTTGGGACGAAATTAAAGAACTTAAAGAAAGCGGAGTTTTTGAAATTGGCAATCATACATATGCAATGCATAAATACAAACCTCGCTTCGGTATTGGCAAACTGCCTAATGAGGATGCGGAAACTTACAAAAACAGCCTTACGGCAGACGTTTTAAAGTTGGAAGACAAATTTTACAGCCAATGCGGCTTCAAAACAAACATATTCGCCTACCCGTTTGGAAAATATGAAAAAGAAAGCGGCAGCATATTATCACAACTGGGCTTTGAGGCATTTTTAACATGCAATGAGGGCATAAACAAATTGACAAAGGGTGATACTTCGCAACTTGGCCACTTAAAACGAATTAACCGAAATGGCACATTAACTTCGCAGCAATTCTTGAAAAATAGCAAACTCAATAACGCCACAAGCAAATAAAAAAGCGGAAACTCTCCGCTTTTTAAATTGCCTCTTGTTTCACCTCATCTTGCGTGCGTTGTTTTAAAACAACATCAGGCTCGCCGTTTTCATCTTCAATAAATTTTTTGGTGATAATCACTTTTTCTATGTTGTTTTTGCCTGGCAAATCATACATAAGTTTAATCATTTTGCTTTCAAGAATGGTTCTAAGCCCTCTTGCGCCAGTTTTAAGTTCAATGGCCTTTTTAGACACCGCATCAATCGCTTCTTGTGTGAACTCAATGTCAATTCCATCCATTTTAAACATCTGTTTGTATTGTTTTACTATTGAGTTCTTCGGCTCTACCAATATCCTTGAAAGCGCCTTTTCGTCTAAATCGTCAAGCCCCACAACAACCGGCAATCTGCCCACAAATTCAGGGATAAGCCCAAATTTAATCAAATCGTCTGGCTGAATTTCCTTGGCAAAATTGATGTCTTTCTTTTCCACCTTAGTTCTTACATCAGCATTAAAGCCAACAGTTGACGAATTTTTTCTAGCGTCAATTATGCCGTCCAATCCCACAAATGCGCCGCCACAGATGAACAATATGTTTGTGGTGTCAATTTGAATGGTTTCTTGCTGCGGATGTTTTCTGCCGCCTTGTGGAGGAACATTTGCAATTGTGCTTTCAATAATTTTCAAAAGCGCCTGCTGCACGCCCTCGCCTGCCACATCACGAGTGATAGAAACATTTTGTGTTTTCTTGGCAATCTTATCTATTTCGTCTATATAGATAATTCCGCGCTGCGCCTTTCTAATGTCATAATCTGCATTTTGAATAAGTTTTAAAAGGATGTTTTCAACGTCATCGCCAACATAGCCCGCCTCAGTCAACGTTGTGGCATCAGCCGCTGCAAAAGGAACTTTCAAAATTTTGGCAAGCGTTTTGGCAAGCAGTGTTTTACCCGAACCCGTTGGGCCAATCATGAGGATGTTGCTTTTTTCAAGTTCCACATCATCAGCCTTATCTTTCTTAGAAAAGTTGTAGTTGATGCGCTTATAGTGATTATAAACAGAAACTGCCAGCACTTTTTTTGCCTCGTCCTGACCGATAATATACTCATCAAGTTTTGCCTTGATGTCGGCAGGAATAGGCAAATCAATCTTTTCAAGTTGCGACTGTGCCTCATCCTCTCTTATAATCTCTTTGCAAATCGCCACGCATTCGTCACAAATAAAGCATTCACCATTGGGGCTGGCGATAATCTTCTTTGCATTTTTTTGAGGTTTTCCACAAAATGAGCATGAAAGATTTTCAGGGTTTTTCACTTTGTCTCCTTTTTTGCTTTTCTTGTTACAAAAATGTTGTCAATAAGCCCATATGCCTTTGCCTCTTCGGCTGTCATATAGTTGTCACGGTCGGTGTCTTTCTCAATCACTTTTAAACTTTTGCCCGTGTTTTCGCTTAGTATTTGGTTTATTTTTTGTTTTATTCTTGCAATATGCCTTGCTTGAATTTCAATGTCGCTGGCTTGGCCTTGTGCCCCGCCAAGTGGTTGGTGAATCATAATTTCACTGTTTGGAAGAGCAAACCTTTTGCCTTTTGTTCCGCTTGAAAGCAAGAATGCGCCCATAGACGCGGCTAAGCCCACGCAGATTGTAACAACATCACATTTGATATATTGCATAGTGTCGTAGATTGCAAAGCCCGCGCTCACACTTCCGCCTGGTGAATTGATGTAAATAAACACATCTTTATCTGGATTTTTACCTTCCAAGTAGATAAGTTGAGCAATCACAAGGTTGGCAACATTGTCATCAATCTCACCATTGATGAAAATAATTCTATCTTCAAGCAAACGAGAATAAATGTCATACGACCTCTCGCCTGCTCCCTTTTGGTCAACAACCATAGGAATAAGCATAATTCACCTCCTATTTGTTTATTCTTATTGCTTATTTTTAGTTTTCAAAAGTTCAATAAGTTTGTTCATTAAAATATCATTTTGAATGTAAGAAACTTCATATTCGCTTAAAGATTTTTCCACCTCTTCACATGTTTTATTCTGTGCATGTGCTATTTCATGCAACTTTTCGTGAAATTCTTCATGCGAAATTTGAATGTTTTCGTCCTTTATAAGTTTTTGCAAAACAAGTCTGGTTTTAAGCGCTCTTTTTGCCTCTTCAAAATATTCCTTGTCAAACTCTTCTCTGCTCTTGCCAAGGTATGATAAATAATCGTCAAGTTTTATATTTTGATACATAAGTCTGTTTGAAAAGTCTTCAATAAGGTGCTGTTTTTCATGCTCAATCATGACATCTGGCAGGTCAACCTGTGCTTTATTAACAAGCGCCTCAATAAGGTCATTTTCATATTTTCTTTCGTTTTGCTGAGTTTTTGCATCAAGCAATCTTTGCTTAACAGATTTTTTGTATTCCTCAACGCTGTTAAACTCTGTGGCAAAAGACACAAGTTTGTCGTTAAGTTCTGGCAAAACTTTCTTTTCAACTTTTTTAACTGTAACTTTAAAGTCGGCAGGCTTGCCAGCCAAGTTTTCAGCAGGATATTTTTCTGGGAAAGTAACCTTAACAACTTTCTGCTCGCCTGCTTTAACGCCAACAAGTTGCTCTTCAAAGCCCTCTATGAATGTGTGAGAGCCAAGTTCAAGCCTATAATCCTGCGCGCTACCACCTTCAAAAACCTTGCCGTCAACGCTGCCTTCAAAATCAATTTGCAAAAAGTCGCCATTTTCACTTGGCTTATCGCTTTCTTCAAACCTTGCTTGGCTTTCAACAAATCTGTCAATTTCTTCGTTCACTTCTTTTTCGCTTACATTTGCCTTTTGTTTTTTAACATCAAGTTCAACTGGACCAAGTTCAACCTCTGGCATAAGCATAACTGTAAGTGAAACTTCGAGTCCGTCATCGGTCATAGAATCGATTGTAACATGAGGATAATCTGCTGGCTCAATTTCCTTATTGTTTGTCAAAAATTCGCCATATTCTTTTGAAACAATCTCTTCAAAGGCATCGTCATAAAAAACCGTGTCGCCATAGGTTTTTTCAATCACCTTTCTTGGCGCTTTGCCCTTTCTAAACCCTTGAATGTTGTATTTGCCTTTGTTTTTTTCATAGGCCTCTTCAACGGCTTTTTTCCAGTTTTCACCAGAAACTTTAAGTTTTAATTTAAGTTCGCCTTTTTTGCTTTTTTCGCGTGTAATCATAAATTTTTTCTCCTTTTATCCAATTGCACAATATTTTATCACACCCATGCCAATTTGACAAGCAATTGGGCAACAATATTTAAAATTTGATTATTGATAAATTCAGTTTCATGTCGAAAAAGAAAAAAGGCGCAAGGCCTTTTACACAAATATTGCAACTATAATTGCAATGGCAATTCCAAAACACAGGCAAATTTTGCCAATCTGCCACCATCTTTCGTTGGCAATGGAGCGTTTGAACTTGGCAAAATATTTTTTTCTGTTCTTTTCTATATCTTCCATTGTCAGGTTGTTTTTGTTTACAAGTTCGGCGGCATAATATTTAAACCGCTCTTCATAATCCTTTTTGGCAGCAACATAGTCAAGCACAAATTCAATCGCCCAGTAAAGGAAAAATGCCGCAGTAAATGACATCAGCAGATAACTTTTCTGCCAATCTATGCAGTAATATTCCACAAGCGCCACAACCAAAATGGCAGCAAGCAAACAACATGTTATAATAAACTTTCTCATATATCTTTTATAATCTCTCATATCACAAAACTATATTAACAATATACAGCACAATAATTGAAACCGCAAAAATCACATATAACACCAGCCACGCCACATGTGTTTTGCGCCTCACCCACAGCCCTGCGACAACAATGGCCACAACATATGCAATCGCCTCGCCAACCAACCTAAATGCATTGGCTATGCTTTTGCTGCCAAAGATTGCACTTAAAAGCAGTGCAATCGCGATGCACCCTATTGCAATATACGCGGCAAGTTCAACAACTTTTGCCCACGACCATGAGTTTGAATTTTTGTTGTAATTGTTCATTTTTTGCTTCCTTTAATTATGTGTTCAGCCAAATCAACAACCTTGTTTGAGTAGCCCCATTCGTTGTCATACCAAGCAATTAGTTTAACAAAGGTTGGAGTAAGCATAATTCCAGCCTCAACATCAAACACACATGTATGCTCCTCGCCAATAAAGTCGCTTGAAACAACTTTGTCGTCCGTCCATGAAAGCACGCCTTTCATGTTGGTTTTGGCTGCCTTTTTAATCACCTCAACAATCTCTTCATAGGTTGTTGGTTTTTGCAAATTGCAAGTTAAATCCACCACCGAAACATTAAGCGTTGGCACCCTCATGCTCATGCCAGTGAGTTTGCCTTTCAGCGCCGGAATAACCTCTCCCACAGCCTTAGCCGCACCGGTTGACGAAGGAATGATGTTGTATGATGCCGCCCTTCCTCCGCGCCAATCTTTTTTTGTTGCGCCGTCAACAGTGAGTTGGGTTGCGGTTGTGGAGTGCACGGTTGTCATCAAGCCGTCCTTGATGCCAAATGCATCATTAATCACCTTTGCCAGTGGAGCAAGACAGTTGGTTGTGCAGGATGCGTTAGACACAATTTTCATTTCGTCCTTATATTCGTTGTGGTTAACACCCATAACAAACATCGGCATGTTTTTGCCAGGCGCGGTTACAATCACTTTTTGTGCGCCGCCTTCCAAATGCAATGCAGCCCCTTCATAATTTGTGAACTTGCCAGTCGCTTCAATAACAACATTCACGCCAGCCTTTGCCCATGGAATTTGGTTTGGTTCTTTAATTGCATAAAATGAAGCCGCTTTGCCGCCAATAACAAGTTTTCCATCCTTCACCTCAGTTTTTTCGTCAAACCTGCCGTGAATTGTGTCGTGGTCCAGCAAATATTTGGCATACTCCACATCCAAAAATGGGTCGTTGATTGCGGCAACTTCAATGCCTCTTTTTGCACAAATTCTTGCCACAAGCCTGCCAATTCTTCCAAATCCGTTAATGCCGATTTTTAATTTTGTTTTAGCCATTTTACTCCTCCCTTTCAGCCTTTTTAAATAATCTTTTCCCAGTTTTAACATTTAATAAGTAAATATTGATTGCAATCACCACGCTAAGCAAACTTAACAGCAGCGCACAAGCCCACAAAAATCCAGCCAAAAATGATGCCTCTGCAAACACAAAATAAACGGCGGTTGAAGCAATCACAGCCAAAAACAGCGCAATCCATCCAATAAGCATCGCGTTGACTTTAACTTTGTCATATTCCTTTTTTGCTGGCTTTGACGCAACACTAACTGCACTTTGCGACAAACCTTTCCACCTGTTAATTCGCGTTGCATATGAAAGATTGGTTATGTTTTTTGCAACCATTGCCGCATTTTCACCAAGCGCAACAACTGAAACATCTCCCTCAAAAAAACTAAAATCAAACAATAATTTGATGATTTTTTGCCAAATATTATAGAAAAATTGGCAAAATTTATTTAATTTTTTGGTTGCGCACACTGTTATATCTGTTGTGGAAGCAATAAACGCATTAAGTTCAGCGGCAGAAATCAGTTTTCTAAGCACAATAATTTTGCCATCCTGAACATATTCGGCCAAACTGTTTATCATCTCTTCTTTTTTAGATTTTTCTTTAAACACATAAACTTTAACATACTTAGAGTTTTTAAAAAATTGTTCGCCTTCCTTTGTTGTGCCAACAATAAAAACACAATCTTTGCGCTTTATGCTTTTAATAAACTCTTGCGCTTTTTCAAAATCTCGATTAACTGGCAAGATTATGTTGTTCATACCCTCTCCTTACAGTTTTTTAATTCTTCTTAAATGTCTGCCGCCGTCAAAATCGGTGGTTAGAAAAACCTTTATTATTCTAATTGCTTTTTTTGCACGCATGTAACTGCCTGGCAACACAAGCACATTTGCATTGTTGTGCGCACGTGCAAGTTCGGCAAACTTGGTGTTCACGCAAAGCGCCGCCCTAATTTTTGGATTTCTGTTTGCAGCGATGCTCATGCCAATGCCTGTGCCACAAATAAATATGCCCACATTGTGTTCATCTTCCAAAACCTTTGTAACGCCTTTTTTTGCAAAGTCAGGATAATCCACTCCCTCTTTCGAGTAAGTTCCAACATCAATGGTGATGATACTTTCTGCATTAAAAAACTTTTTTATTTCTTCTTTAAGTGCATAGCCTCTGTGGTCGCAAGCAAGAATAATCATATCTCTCCTCCAATTTTAACAAGTTTTTCAGCCAGAACTTTGCAGGCTTTATCAATCAGCAGCGCGCATTCTTCATACGCTTTCTCATCTTTGCCATATGGGTCTGGAATTTCCTGCCCAATCAAATCTTTCATCTCAATCACTTTGCCCGCCACCTTGGCTTTTATGGCAGAGGTCATAGCAACGTAGAGAGTTTTTTGGTCAAATTTATTTATCTTCACACTTTTTCTTTTGGTGGCAACTGCGCCAAGTTTTTTAAGCGCTTTGCAGGCATTCGGCGCACTCATCTCGCCTGTTGCTTGCAACCCTCGCGATGACACTTTAACAAAATCAATTTTATTTTGCTTTAACGCCTTTTTCATAAGCCTCTCAGCCATAAACGAGCGGCAGGTATTGCCAGTGCAAATAAAGCATAATTTAATATTTCCTTGCATGAGAAAAGTTTAACATATATTAAAAAAAAATCAAAGCACTTACTTTGATTTTTTCTTTTTTAATGGTTTCAAAACGTCAATCTCTTTGCTTTTGTAAAGCCTATCCAAATTATACTTGGCCCTTTCAGCGGTTGTGAAAATGTGAATTATAATTGGCTCGGCGTTGAGTATAATCCACTCGCCTTTGTAATAACCATCCTTATCTTTGTCATAGCCGATAAACTCGGCAACCTCATCAGCAGCCTTTTTTGTGTCGTCAGTGGTGAGGGCGCTTGCAATGATAAAATATTTTTCCTCACCGTTTTCACTTAAATCGAATGCGGAAATATTTTTACATTTAATTGATTTTAAAAACTCTACAATTTTAACTAAACTTTCTTTCATGACTGCCCTTTATATTATTTTATAATAATTTTAATAAAAAAACAATAAATTTAATGTATTTTTTCACAAAGATTGGTCAAAAAACACTGCATGCAAAAGGTTTCATTTATTTTTCAAATTATATTTAAAATAATTTTAATATTTTTAATAACTTTCATTTGGGTGAGATATTTTGTTCACTCGCTGTTGTGGTCGATTGTCATCACAATGATTATCACCCTTGTCATCGACTTTATAACCAGATTTTTTTCAAGAAAAAAACAGGCAGCCTCCGCCCTTAAAAAAGCCGAACGCGAGGAAGCCGAAAATTGTTTTTTATCATTGACTATGGATAAAGGCGCGCTTGATTTTTTTGCTAGACTGGCTCAAAAACAGCACACCGCCACAAAAAAGAAAGATTATGTTTTAATCTCTCATGATGATGAACAAAAGGTGGTGCTGCAACCTCACCTTTGCTTTAATCCACTTTCGCCGGACGATGTGGCAAGCATAGTGGCGAAAACCAAAAGTGTTAACCTTGCAAAAATTGTGATTGTTTGTGCAAGCGTGCAAAAAGAAAGTTTTTCTTTTGCCAAAAATTTTGACTGCGAAATTTTAATCTTGGACCAATATGAAACCTACCAAAAACTTTACAAGCCCTATGACTGCAAGCCGCAAATCACCCTAAAATATAAAAAAGAAAAAGGCCTTGCTTTCAAGGACCTTGTTGCGTATTCGCTAAATAAATCTCGTGCAAAGGGCTATTTTATTTCCGCGCTGATTTTGGTTATATCCTCACTGTTTGTTCGCGCAACAATCTATTACTGCGTGGTGGCTTCAATTTTAATCACTTTTGCGCTGATTTCACTTTACAACCCTTTTGCAAGAAATGCCAAATCAAACAGCATTCTTTAAATAAGTTCTATATGCTTAAAACCTTTTTTGTTAGAGCGTCTATAAACAATCAGTGTCGAGCCGATGCATTGAACAGGCTCGGCATTTTGTTTTTCACAAATTTCACTCATAACTTCCTGCGGCTGCTGCGGACAAGATTTTAAAAGTTTAATTTTAACAAGTTCTCTTGCCTCCAAAAGCAAATCAATTGCAGTAAGTGCGTTTTGCGATAGTCCGTCCTTGCCAATTTGCATAACTGGCTCAAGCGCATTGCCAAGTGCTCTTAAATAAGCGCGTTGTTTGCTTGTAATCATTTTCCCTCCTAAATCCAATACCTTTGAATTTTGGTGCCTTCAAAATCCACTTCGTTTTCAAGAACGCCGCCGGCTTTTTGAATGCTTTTGGCTGATGAGATATTCTCCTTTTTGCAGGTTATTAAAACCTTGCCAATACCCATCTTTTTTGCCTTCTTTATGCCCAGCCCTATCATAGCCGTGGAATAGCCTTTGCTTCTTTCGCTTGGACGAACGCATCCACCAAAATGCCCGCCAAATTTAAGCAAGCCGTCAGTAAGTGCCGTTCTTATTTGCAGCATGCCCAAAAGTTTTCCATCACTTTTTCTTTTAAGCAGATACTCAAACGACGGCACATGGCCTTTCACTGGCACAGTTTGCCTCTTTTCATAAGCCTTAATAAACTTCCACCAATCTTCAAAATTGTCAAATTTAATAAGGTCGTTTGCCCCTGGCATAGCGGTTTCTCCCGCTGCCAAAAACTCTCGCCTAAACTCCATAATGGCGCCAGCATCTTTTTTTGTTGGCTTAACTAAAACTAGTTTCTCATTGGTTTTCATCATTCAATCCACTCAAATTCGATGTTTTTAATTTTAACAATATCACCGTTTTTTAACCCTTTTTGCTTTAAAAGTTCAATAATGCCCATCTCTTGCAATCTTGTTTGAAAATAAGCAAAACTTCTTGGGTCGTCCAGCACAACCCCTCTAACAAAGTTGTCAATTTTGCCGCCCTCAACAATAAAAGTTCTGTTCTCCTGCCTAATCTGCACGCTGGAAAGGTCGGGTTTATCAAAATCGAACATTTCCACTTTAACAGGTGGCTTTTTAGGGATTTTTACAAGCCTTTCCAAGATTTTGTTTTTTAGTTCTTCCACACCCTCATGCAAAATTGCGGAAATCGGCATTGGGCGAATGCCATATTTCTTTTCAAATGCATCCATCTTTTGATGCAGTTGTGTTTCGTCAAGTTCGTCAATCTTTGAAAACACCACAATCTGCGGAGTTTTTGCAAGCGAAGCGCTGTATCTTTCAAGTTCCAAGTTGATTTTTTCGTAATCGTCAAAAATGTTTCTGCCTTCGCTTTCAGCGGCGTCAATAAGGTGCACAATCAGCCTAACCCTTTCCACATGTTTAAGGAAATAATGGCCAAGCCCTGCGCCTTCACTTGCGCCCTCAATCAAGCCCGGAATGTCTGCCACAACAAAGGTTTGCCCTTTCACCTCAACAACACCAAGGTTTGGATACAGCGTGGTAAACGGATAATTGGCGATTTTTGGATTGGCGTTGGATATAACCGAAAGCAAAGTGCTTTTTCCAACGTTAGGATAGCCCACCAGCCCCACATCGGCAATGGTTTTAAGTTCCAAAATAACCTGTCTTTCTTTGGTTTCAACACCCATCTGCGAAAAGGCTGGTGCTTGCTGAACAGACGACTTAAAGTATGCATTTCCATGCCCGCCTGCGCCACCTTTAAGCGCAGTAAAGGTCATGCCGTCTTCGCTTAAATCGGCAATAACCTTGCCTGTTTCGGCATCAATAATCACTGTTCCGCAAGGCACATCAATGATAAGGTCGTTGCCGCTTGCGCCAGTTTTGAGTTGTTTTTTTCCATCAAGGCCGTTTTCGGCATAAAATTTCTTTTTGAAGCGGAAGGAATAAAGCGTGTTCATGTTTTGTGTTGCGCGAAAAACTATGTCGCCCCCTTTGCCGCCATCGCCGCCGTCAGGGCCACCTTTCATGGTCATAGCATTACGCAAAAAACTGCGTGAGCCGCTGCCACCATTTCCTGCTTTTATTGAAATTTTAACCCTATCTAAAAACATCACTTCTCCCTGTTATAATATTTGCAGATGCTCTGGAATGGGCAGCCCTCACAACCTGGCTTAATCGCCTTGCATTTGTATCTGCCAAAGAGCACCATTTGATAATGCAGCCTAGACCAATCTTTCTGCGCAAAGAAATCTTTTAAAATAAATTCCACTTTGTTTGGATCGTTGCTGTTTGCAATTCCAAGCCTGTTTGAAACGCGCAGCACGTGCGTATCAACAGCAAACGCATCACCATTAAACGCCTCCGACACCATAACATTTGCGGTTTTTCTGCCCACACCGCTAAGCGAACACAAATCATCAAAATTTGAAGGAACTTGTCCATTAAACCTGTTTATAATGTCGCTTGATGCCTGCAAAATGTTTTTTGCCTTGTTTCTAAAAAACCCGCAGGAGTGAATTTTCTCTTCCAACTGGCTTTGCGAGAGTGAGAGCATAGCCTGAGGAGTGTTGTATTTTTTAAACAATTCCTTTGTAACAATGTTCACTCTTTTATCAGTGCATTGAGCCGACAAAATAACTGCCACCAAAAGTTCATACGGCGTTTTATAGTCAAGTTCACATCTTGCATCTGGGAAAAGTTTGTTAAAATTTTTAACAATTTCTGCGTTAGTCATGTTACCTCATAATTGGGAAAAGCACAGTATCCCTGATGTTTGGAAGGTCAAAAACGGTCATGATAAACCTGTCAATTCCAAAGCCCAGCCCAGAGATTGGTGGCATGCCATGCTCCATTGCAAGCAAGAAGCCTTCATCAAGGTCCATTGCCTCGTCATCTCCGCTAAGTTTATCACGCATCTGGCTTTCCAAAGTTTGGCGCTGAACAATAGGGTCCACAAGTTCGCTGTAAGCATTCACAAGTTCCGCCCCACAAACCACAATTTGGAAGGCGTCAACAATGCGCTCATCCTTATCATTTCTTCTTGCAAGTGGTTTTAAAACTGCTGGATAATTATATAAAATCACAGGCCCAACAATGTTTTCTCTAATCTTCTTTTTGTAAACAAAATCAATCAGCGCCCTAACCGAGTTGTAAGGCTCTAAATCAGCCTTTGAAAACAGTTTTGCCTTAATCAATTTGTTTTTAAATTCTTCGGCATCTTCCTCTTGAAGGAAATCAAAGCCCAAAATTTCACGCATTTTTGCAATATAGTCAATTCTTTCCCAATTTTCTTTGCCAAAATCAACTTCATTGCCTTGATATGTGATTTTTGTTGTGCCAAGGCACTCTTGCATTAAAGTTTTCAAAAATGATTGGAAAAATGCGATGTTGTCTTCAAAATCCCAGTAAGAAGCATACCACTCAACTTGTGTAAATTCTTGCAAGTGTGTGGCATCCATGCCCTCATTTCTAAAATCTTTGCCAAGTTCAAAAACCCTGTCAAAGCCTCCCGCGATTGCCTCTTTAAGCCAAGTTTCAGTTGCAATTCTAAGGTTGCATTCAAGGTCGAGAGCGTTGTGTTTGGTGAAGAAAGGCTTAGCAGACGCTCCACTAACATTTGTTTGAATGATTGGTGTTTCAATTTCAATAAAGCCATGCTCTTCCAAATAGCGTCTTACAAATGAAACCACCTTGCTCCTTGTCAAGAACACCTTTCTTGCATCCTCGTTTGCAATGAGGTCTAAATAGCGCTGACGATATTTGGTTTCAATGTCTGTAAGTCCATGGAATTTTTCAGGAAGTGGGCGCAGCGCCTTGGAAAGCAATGTAAGTTTTTCAGCCCTAACAGTAACCTCGCCTGTTTGGGTTGTGTAAACCTCACCTTCCACGCCAACAAAATCGCCAATGTCAATCATCTTCTTGTAGAAATCATAGTCTTCTTCATTGATTTCATTTCTGCCAACAGAAACTTGAATTGCCGCCTCAATGTCTCTAATCTGCATAAAGCCGAACTTACCCATCACACGCCTAAACACCATTCTGCCTGCAATTTTAACTTTTTCGCCCAGTTTTTCGCGTGCCTCTTTGATTGTGCAAGTTCTGTCAAATTTTGCTTTGTAAACGATTTCACCGCTTTCTTTAAGCGCCATAATTTTGTTTCTTCTAACATCAATTTCACTTGAAAGGTTGTTAATTTCAGCCATAATTTTCTCCTTATTTTTCTAGCAAATAGACTAGCAAAATATTAAGGAAAAGTCAACTCAAATTATTTTATTTTGGTAAAACTTGATGTTTTTCTTAACTTTTTTCACATATGCCTTTGTTTCAGCATACGGAATTGAATTTAAATGCTGACCGTCAGCTGAATATTGAGGATTTTTAAGCCATCCTCTCACCTTGCCCATGCCAGCGTTATAGGCACAAAGCGCCTCATCAAAATCAAACTGTTTTAAAAGCATCGCCAAATAATGGCAGCCATATTTTATGTTCACCTCTGCGTTTAGCAAATCTTTTTCATCAAACGGCTCATCCAGTGCCTCGCTGATTGCTTTGGCTGTGGACGGCATAAGTTGCATCAGCCCAACCGCGCCCTTGCTTGAAATGACATCCTCTTCAAACCCGCTTTCTGTATTGATAACTGCACATATCAGCGCCTCATCAAGTAAATACTCCTGCGCATAAAACTCAATCTGCGATTGATATTTAAGTGGATAATAAAGGCTATACATTAAAAAATTTATGACAAGGCAAACTGTCATAGTCAATCCAATTCCAACAAGAGGAACCCATTTTTTCACAAATTTATGTTATGAAATTTTAAGTTTATTATGCTTCGTAAAATCCTTTAAAAGTTTTGTAGGAAAATCCCAAACTGCTTTTGACTATCTGCAAATAGTCACTCATAAATCTAACCGAAATTCCACATGCTCTGCCCGCGGATTTTGGAGTGGAAGTAACCACACAAGGAATGCCCATTTTTTTTAATTGGCTTGCAAAGGAAAGTGTTTCATTTCTGGAAGTAAAAACGGCGTAGACATATCTCATAACCCCTCCTTTATGCACAAATTCTCTCCAATATCACTATATTTAAATATATAAAGAATTGTTAAAAGGAGCGGTATGATTTATTTAGATAACAGCGCAACAACCCTAGTAAAACCAAAAGAGGTGCTTAAAGCAGTGAGCGCGGCGGTAACTCGCTTTACAGCCAATCCTGGCAGAAGCGGGCACAGGCAAAGCATCCTCACCGCCATGGAGGTGGAGCAAACACGCGTAAAAGTTAAAGAAATGTTCAATTTAAACAGTGAAAACAATGTAATTTTCACTGCAAATTGTTCGGCAGCGCTAAACCTAATAGTTTTAGGCAGTGCAAAGCAAGGCGGCCATGTTGTTTGCACTGAAAACGAGCATAACTCCACCCTGCGCCCCTTGGAAGCCCTTAAACAAAAAGGCATAATAGACTATACCGTTGCCTTTCAATCTAGACCCGGCGGCATAAGCAAGGCGGACATTGAAAAATGTTTGCGCCCAAACACATATTTGGTGATTTGCAATCACATCTCCAATGTCAACGGCGACACGGCAGACATCACTGCCATAGGCAAAATGTGCCACGAAAAAAACATTTTGTTCGCGGTTGACGGCGCACAAAGCGGCGGCCACGAACAAATTGACATGCAAAAAAGCAATATAGATTTCCTCGCTCTCGCTCCGCACAAAGGCTTCTATGCCTTGCAGGGTTTGGGAGTGCTGCTTGCGCAAACACCAGAAGCGCTTTCGCCAATTTTGTTTGGCGGCACGGGCACAAATTCGCTTGAACTATTTCAGCCAGAAAACCCACCCGAGCGCTTTGAAGTTGGCACAGTCGCCACGCCAGCGATACTCGCTTTTTCAGGCGGGCTTGATTTTGTGAAAGAAAATTTTTCGCTAATTCACGACCATTTAGACGATTTAACAACCTTTTTAAACTATGAACTCTCCTCTCTTCCTGTGGAAATTTACACCACAACTGAAAACTCAAAAGGCGTGTTTGCCTTTAACATTCCCGGCATGCATTCAAGTGAGGTAGCCACAATTTTGGACGAAAAATATGGCATTTGCGTGCGCGGCGGCTATCATTGTGCGGCAAAAAAACATGAGGCACTAGGGCTGTTAGATAGAGGTGCAGTGCGTGCTTCGCTTTCAATATTCACCTCATTCACAGATGTTCAAAAATTAATTTTAGCAATAAAAAGCATACTAAAAAAGCAAAAATTGTGTTAAAAAAGGCTTTTTAAAAGCCTTTTTTTGTTATGCTGCAACAAATGGTTGAACATTGAATGTTTGTTGCAAATATTC
>CALVTD010000013.1 GCA_944359935.1 uncultured Clostridia bacterium
TACGAGATTGGTCAGTGACTGGAGTTCAGACGTGTGCTCTTCCGATCTCTGGTTACAGTGGCAAATATGATTATTGCACTTATTAAGGCTCAAACCTGTGCAAAGCGCATCAACGAAGTTTTTGACACAAAACCAAGCATTGTTGAAACCAACTCTGCGCCAATTGAAATAACCGCAGATGCACAAACTCCAAAAATTGAATTTCAAAATGTAAGTTTCGCTTACGACAACAACGCAAAATATGCAATCAAAAACCTAAATCTTAAAATTATGCCGGGCGAAACCATTGGCATTATTGGCGGTACTGGCAGCGGTAAAAGCAGCATAATCAACCTTATCCCTCGCTTTTACGACGCCTCGCAAGGCGCAGTGTTTGTGGACGGAGTGAATGTGAACAATTACAGTTTCCATCAGTTGCGCTCTAAAATTGGCTTAGTTCCTCAAAAAGCGGTGCTGTTTAAAGGCACGCTAAAAGAAAATTTACGCTGGCGCAAACAGGATGCCTCCCTTGAAGAAATGAGCAAAGCGGTTAAAATTTCACAGAGCGAGGAATTTGTAAACGAACTTGACGGCAAGTATGACTATAAAGTTCAAGCGGGCGGCAAAAACTTTTCAGGTGGGCAACGCCAAAGGTTAACTATCGCTCGCGCGCTGGTTGGCGACCCTGAAATCGTGATTATGGATGACAGCGCCAGCGCTTTGGATTTCGCCACCGATGCGGCGCTGCGAAAAGCCATTAAAGAAAATGTTAAATCAACCGTAATCTTGGTGTCGCAGCGTGCGGGAACTGTTAGAAATGCCGATAAAATTGTGGTGCTTGAAAACGGCAATGTGGTGGGCATAGGTAAACACAAAGAATTGCTTGAATGTTGCCCTGTGTATAAAGAAATTTACGATTCACAAACTAAATAAAGGAAGAAAATTGCAAGAAAAAAACAAGATTAAAAACAAAAAAGATGAAAAACAGTTTAGGAAGTTGCAAAAAGCAATCGCTTCTCTTCCTAAGCCTTCTTTTAACAACCCAGAAAAAGTTCAGCCAACAAAGAATGTAATTTCGCCAACCGCCCTGCCCGCTTCGCTGTGGCAAGAATCCACAAAGGTTTTCAGCGAAAGCGAAGAAAAGCAGTTACGCGCAACCGACACTGAAATTATTTTAGACAGCGGTGGCAAGAAGATTGAACGCGTTGCCAATGTGAAGCGCCCTAAAAAGAGCGCCACTATTGCCAGGGTGTTTAAATATGCAAAAAAACATTGGTACCTTTTTGTGCTTTCACTGTTCTTTGGTTTTGCAAACACCATTTTTGAAATTGCAATTCCTTTGATTATCGGCCGCGGCATCGACTACATCGTCGGCCCGGGCAACGTAGACTTTGATATGCTGCTAAAATATATTGTTGCGCTTGTGGTTTGCATAATTCTGTTCGCCGTTCTAAAATGGCTTACAAACAAAACCGCCAACGACCTTTCATATAAAATGGAAGAACAGATGCACAACGACCTGTTTAAAAAGTTTAACAAAGTGCCTCTTAAAATTATTGACAATTCCAGCCACGGCGATTTGCAAAGCAGAATGGTTAACGACATTGAAAACATAACAGACGGCTTTGTAACAGGCCTAACCACATTCTTTGATTGCTTCTCAACCATTGCAATGACGATTGTGTTTATGTTTTTAATCAATGTGCCAATCGCTGCCGTAATTGTTTGTGTTACCCCAATTTCGTTGTTGGTATCTCTGTATATCGCGCGCAGAACCAACCGCCTGTTCAAACGCCAGGTGAAAGAACTTGGCGACCTTTCGGGCACTTTGGCGGAATATGTGGGCAATCAAAAAATTGTAAAAGCATTTGAATATGAGGGCCGCTCCATAGATAAATTTGAGGCAATTAACAAAAAACTTCAAGATAGTTCCAATAAATCTATGTTTTACTCGTCATTAACCTCACCTACTTCAAGATTTTTAAATGGGCTGTTATACGCTGTTGTTGCAATCATGGGATGTTTCTATGCCATGGACGGCATTTTAAGCGTGGGCAGCATCAGCACCTTGCTTTCATACGCCAGCAGATACACCAGGCCATTCAACGCCATAACCGAAGTGTTTTCGGATATTCAAGCGGCATTCGCATCGGCGGCAAGAATGTTTGCAGTTTTGGACATTCCAGACGAAATCAGCGACGCCAACCTTCCAGTATTAAAGCGCTGTACTGGAATGGTTAAGTTCACAAATGTTGAGTTTTCATATGTTCCAGACAAAAGACTTATCACAAACTTAAATTTAAGCGTTTCAAAAGGGCAAAAAGTTGCCATTGTCGGCCCTACCGGCTGTGGAAAAAGCACAATCATCAACCTTTTAATGCGTTTCTATGATGTAAACAGTGGCAGCATTGAGGTAAGCGGAAAAGACATCCGCACCGTGAAAAGAAAAAGCCTGCGAAAACAGTTTGGCATGGTTTTGCAAGAAACTTGGTTGTTTAGCGCCAGCATCAGGGATAACATTGCCTACGGCAAGCCAAACGCAACCGATGCGGAAGTGCGGCGTGCCGCAAAAAATGCAGGGGCAGACTTCTTTATTCAAACAATGCCAAATGGCTACAACACCATCATAAATGAAAACGGCGACAACCTTTCACAAGGGCAAAAACAACTGCTGTGCATTGCAAGGCTTATGCTGATGCGGCCGCCTATGCTGATTTTGGATGAAGCAACAAGCAACATCGACACTCGAACAGAACTTGCAATACAAACCGCCTTCAACAAAATGATGACGGGCAAAACAAGTTTTGTGGTTGCGCACAGGCTGTCAACCATCACCTCCTCCGACATCATTTTGGTGATGAACAAAGGCAACATAATCGAACAAGGCTCGCACAAAGAACTGATGGCTAAAAAAGGCTTTTACTACAACCTATATAATTCGCAGTTTAGCACTTATTAACAAAATTGCCCCATCCCGAATAAATATCAAGGATGGAGCAATTTTTTAATGCTTACAAATTTGCCTGCAAAAGCATTTGGCATGATCAAACTGATGGCGAGGTTGTTTACACGCAAGCCCAAAAAGCCTATGCCCTTTACAAGAGGGATTGCACAACAGGCAAAAGAATTTTTAGATTAACTGGGCAAAGCGGGTCTGGCAAAACCTCGCAACTGCTTGGCGCAACTTTGTCATACTGTCAAAACCATAACATCAAACCTCTTCACATCGCCGTAAGAAATTTTGCAATGTTCTATCCTGGCTATGCCCAAATTGCTGCCGATGAAAATGTGCGCGAAATCACAAACGGCTTTGCCTTAAAAGTTTTGTTGTGGGTACTGAAATTTGCGTTTGAGGACGGGTTGGATATAGTTTTAGAAATCGCGCTTTTGGATAAAAAATTTGAAAATTATATATTTTTTGAGATTTTTTCAAGAAATTATTTTCATTTTTTTCAAATTATGGCAGTAAACAAAAAAATAAGTGATATTTTTGTTTTTAAACGCCAGAAAAAAATTCATCGAATAACTGCAATAAAATCAGCAAATTATTTTGATGCCATGCTGCAAAAAACCTTTAAATATCTAACAAAAAAATATAAATTTAATTGCGCCGTTTGGTCGGCGTTCGATGCAAAAGCGGTGTATGTGGGCAGCAGCAAAAAAGCCTATAAATTTTTTAAAAATGCTCGCAAAAAAATTGAGCGCCCTCGCCTCAATGAAGCCCAACTGCTGAGCGCTAAGAAAAGTTTTTTGGAAGAATTATATCAGGATGGTTTAATTTAATATACTCCACATATTTTTGCTCAACATAGTTCCAAACACCTGTTAAATTTTTAACATCACTTTCGCTTACTTTAATGTTAAACTTGCTTTCAAAAACAGGCAGCAGGAACTTAGCAAAATCACCTTGCAGCCTGCCAATCAATCTAGCCACATCATCCAGCGGCGAGCAGTAACTTACAAACGCAAAATCCAGCACGGCTTTAAGCCTGCCGTTTTTTATAATTATGTTGCCAGGGTTTAAATCGCCATGTGTCAAAGTTAAATGCTGCTTTTCGGCATAAATCAGCGGGGCATGCTTAGATAGGTCATACCCGCCCTTTCCGCTTACCTTTGAAAGTCTTGCCAAAAAGGTGGATGTTTTTGGCAGTTTCATGTTTGGCGTAAAATTTGATAAGGCAAACAAAAATTCAACAATCTCTTTCGCCAGCCTTGTTTTTTGATATTTTAAAAGCCGCGCCTGCGTCATAGACTTGCCGGGGATGTATCTATGCACAGAGTATGGGCGATTTTTATAATAAAACAACCGCAATTTGGGAATAGGCAAAGTGCTGTCATGCTGATAAAGTTGCTGCAAAAATTCGCACTCCTTTTCAAGCGCCCGTGCAAAAAATGCGTTGCGAGGAAACCTGAAAACAAATTTGCCCTTTTTTGACTTAGCAATATAAACAAAATTGGTCCAACCCGTGGAGACAAGTTTAACACTTTTGGGCTTGCCAATTTGTGAATTTATGATAGAAAAAAAGTCATCGAGATTTTTAAAAAATTTTCTCATGACTTTTTTATATGATATTCACAAAATTTTGATTACAAAACTAACGCCTTATTTTGCTTTTTCACATATGCTGGAAATTGCTCTGCCATTTCCTTATCTTCGGGATGTTGCTGCATGTATTCGTTCAAACACTCATCGTCAAGATCTTCAATCAGCGGTGCTCTTTTAAGGCAAAAACTTGCAGTTTTTCTATCCACGCCCTTCACTCTTTTAAGCATTTTTTCCTCCTTAGATGGTTATCATCCTAACATAGTCAGCCTCAAAAGTCAAGACAAAAATCAAAACATTTCGACAAATCATTCAACCGTAACGCTCTTGGCAAGATTTCGCGGTTTATCTGGGTCATAGCCCTTAATCAGGCTGACATTGTAACTTAAAAGTTGCATTGGCAAGATTGCCAAAATGCACAAAAGCGGCTGCGGCGCCTTAGGCAAAGAAAGGCAAAACTCAAAGTTTTCAAGTTCGCAAATCTGGGGCGGCTTATATGAAATTAAATACAGTTTCGCTCCCCTGCTTTTGGCTTCCAAGGCGCTGTTCATAACCTTTTCATGAACGCTTTTGTTTGTGGAAATCACAATAACTGGCGTTTTGCTTTCTATAAGCGAAAGCGTGCCATGTTTTAGTTCGCCCGCCGGCAATGCCCAGCAGTTTATATATGAAATTTCTTTTAATTTAAGTGCTGCCTCCAACGCTGTGATATAATCGCTGCCTTTACCGATAAAATAAATCTTTTGTTTTTGGGCTATATCCTGGGCAAAATCCGCCATGTTCACAAAAAACTTTTCTGTGGTTTGGGCTAATTCGCTAACCTGTTTGATGGCTTTGTAAAAATGCTTTTCACTTTTAAGCGCCTGAGTGAGCAAATACAGCCCCGCAACCTGACAACTATACGCCTTGGTGGATGCCACCGCAATTTCTGGCCCTGCGCTTATTGGCAAAACAATTTGGCTGAGGCTGGCAATAGTGCTGTAAGGCACATTTGTGAAAGAAATAATTTTTGCCTTTTTTGCTTTGGCTTTTTCTAACGCTGCAATCGTGTCTGCGGTTTCGCCACTTTGGCTTATGAAGATGCATAGAGTGTGCGGGCCAATCACATAGTCGTCATACCTTAGTTCACTGGCAAAAATAGCCTCTGCATCAATTTTTAGATATTTTCTAAAATATGCCGCCCCCATTAAGCATGAGTGATAGGCAGTGCCACAACCAATCAACTTAACATTTTTAAATTTTAATTTTTTTATTGCGCCAAAATCAACATTTAAAAAGTTTTTCGCCACGCGTTTGAGTGCCTCGGGCGTTTCATAAATTTCCTTCAACATAAAGTGTTGATAGTCGCCCTTGTCAGCCATCGCCCTAATTTTTTGAAAGCGTTGCTTAGTTTTTTGGATTTCTTCGCCGCGCATATTATAAAAAACTATATTGCCTTTTTTCGCTACGCATAACTCTCCGTCTTCAAGTTTATAGTAATCTCCCTCAGGAAAACATATCGGGTCGCTGGCAAGCATCGCTATCTCATCATTGCAAAATGCATATAACGGGCTTTTATATTTTGCTGCATAAATGCAATTTTCCTCTTGCTTTTTAACCGCACAAATTGCATAACTGCCTTTAAGGTGTTTGATTGCCCAAATCATGTTTTTAATGGGGCTATCAAAGTTGTTGAGCGAAAGCAAAAGTGCAATCGCCTCGGTGTCGGTTTGGGTTTTGAACACTTCTCCCTCTTTTTGCAGGTCGCACATAAGTTGCTGATAGTTTTCGATTATGCCATTATGCACAACCACCCACTCTTTATTTTTGCCTTCGATTGGGTGAGCGTTTTCTTCACTAACCGCACCATGCGTTGCCCACCTTGTGTGCCCGATTGCAACTTTTGCGCCTGGCAAAGGCGTGGTTTTGGTTATAAGTTTATCAATCAACCCTTTGGTTTTATCAATCTTTAACTGCTCGCCATTTTTTTGGCATATGCCCACAGAATCATAGCCACGATACTGCACAAGTTTTAAGCCTTCAAATATGTAGTCCTGACAATTTTCATCACAAACTACTCCAACAATTCCACACATATTTTGCCTCCATAGTGCATATTATGTAGTTTGGCAAAATATCGTGAATTTTGTTTTGTAAAAAAAGCGCAATTTGGTATACTATTTTTATGAAAGGGTTAAAAATTAAGCCAATTCGCAACATTATTGAAGTGCGCGAAACTTTTGATTTTTTTAAAGGCTCGTTTTTACATATGACTGAAACCGAGGCAAGCGTTTTTTTGCCTATGCATGAAATCTATCAAACCATGGTTGACAATCTTGAAAACAAAAAGAAAATTCAATATTACGCCATGATGAATGAAAAAGTTGTGGGCTGCGTGATTGGCATGGTTGACGACGCCGCGCCAAACGAGATGTTCTTGCCTGTGATTGCCGTGGATTATCGACTTCGTGATGCTGGAATTGCCACCAAACTTTTGGAAACAATTATAAAACGCGCAAAAGCCATCAAGGTTTCCAGGCTGAAAGTTCGCTCCTCCGCCTCATCATCTGGTTTCTTCAAGCGCAACGGCTTTAACATCTATCTTTACATCACCTGCTATGCCCCACTCACCATTGAAGACATCAAAAAGGCAAACCAAAATGGCCTGGCGATTGTTGCAGAAGATGCAGAAGAAGGCGTGGTGAAATTCATAGCGCCAAAAATTGACGAAAAATATCTGCTGCCATTCAAACGCAAATTGAAGGATATGGAAAGCGACTTTATGATGGAAAAACGCATTTAAACTCTGCCAAGTGCAGAGTTTTTTCTTCTTCTCATGCATAAAACAACAGGGTTTTATGCATTTTAAGTTAAGGAGAAAAATTTATGCAACTCATGCAGCAGATTGAAAAAATGGACACAATGTCGATTAAATCCAAAAGTAAGGGCAAATGGTTTGATTTGGTGCTTGCCAATGTGATTGCCATCATGTTTGTGCTTTTAGGATTTTTTATTCCAGTTTTAAGTTTCGCCCTGGCGTTTATTGTTTTAAGTTACATGCAGGTGGGCGTTTACGGCTTTGTGCTAAAAAATTATCAAGGTCAAAGCCCTGACTTTGAAAGCATATTTCTGCCTTTCGGTTTAATTTTAAAAACACTTTGTTTAAAAATTATTGTTCTGGCTGGCATGTTGATTTGGGGATTGTTGCTGATTGTGCCTGGAATTATATACGGGCTTAATTACAGTTTTGCAGCGTTTATACTTTTTGAAACCCCAAACCTCTCCTGCAAAGAAATTTTGGCAAAGTCAAAACAACTGACCATGGGCAAAAAGTTTCAAATATTTTTAATGGGCCTCGGCATGATTGCCCTTGTCTGCCTGGCGGCGTCGGTTGGCGTGGGACTTTACTACCTGTTCGGCCTTTTCATGAGCGTTCCAACCTTTTTAACTGTTTTGCTTATCGCAGTGCCTGCCATAATTATGCTTGTGATTGTTGCTCTGCCGCTGTTTGAAATATATCTTGCAGGGCTATATGAAAACGCAAAATCTGTGCCAGAAGAAAAGCCGGCTAAACAAAATAAAGCCACTAAAAAAGTTTCAAAATCTTAAAATATGTGTTATAATCTCTTTATAAGGAGAGATAAAGTTGGAAAAGGAAGATTTCATCACCAAAAAAGATGCGTTTGAAGGCTTTACAAGGCTTAGAAGAGTGCTTAACGATTGTTTGGAAAATCCAAGACAGTATGCAAAGTCTTTTATGGATATGATAACCGATGTTGGAACGCTTGCCATGGACGGCAATGCGATTGCGCAGGACGTGATGAGTTATTATTACAAAGATGGCGTAAAAAAATATATCCCTGAAAACTATGACCTTTATATGCAATGGGCAATTCTTGCCGCAGCAAATGGCAATGAGTTCACCATTGAAAAACTTCAATTCTTCTTAAACTATGCCTTTGATGAAATTGTAAACAGCGCAAAACTGCCACAAATTCTGGCAAAAAACGGAATTGACGAAACAAATTACATCTATGTTTTAGGCAACTTGCTTTGCGAAGGAATTGTAGACGAAATGCAAATAACCGCAAAAAAACTTGTTGAAATGCAAGGTCAAACCAGCAAATATTCGCCTGAAAAACTTAGAGAATATAAAAGGGCGCTTGATAAGGCCCTTCCAAAAGTTTTAGATTTTCTGCTTGCTTAAAGTTTCCTGATGGAAACTTTTTTTAATAGTTATTCAATGTTACACTCATCACATCGCCAACCTCATACAAATCGGCAGCAAGGCGCAGTCGCTGAAAGCAAAGCCCAATAAGTTTTTCATACTCATCACTTTTTTGCGCCAGCAAAAACATTTTAATCAGCAGGCGGTTTTCCAAACTGATGCCGTTTAAGAAGCATTTGGTTTTGTTCCAATTCATCTTAAACCCTCTGTTTTGCTTATATGAAAACATGCCACGCATAACCTCAATTTGCTCTTCATTCAAGGAATAAAATTTATCGCTGCCCATAAAATTGCCAAGTGCCCTATAAGTTGCCCTCAATTTAAACATAAGGTCAAACACTTCATCCACCAGCACCGAAGTGCCCTCACTATCCAGCCTTACAAAAACAAAGCCTTTTTGTTTTAAAGAATTTGAATATGCCCTGGCCAGTTGTTCGTATTCATCAGGAGTGGGACAAACAAAATCATCATATTCCATATTGCACCTCGGCAATTCATATGATTTTGCGTAAAAAAGTGTGAAAATGGCAACAAAAAAATGGCTAAAAGCCATTTTTTAGAAGAAACTTGGTCTGCCCAAAACCACTTGATTTCGCCTGTCGATGTCGTAGAACACACTTGCCTCATCCAAATATTTGCTTGACTTTGGAATGATAAGTGGCGGATACTGCGTCATCTGTGGCGTTTGATGGAATTGCGCCAGTTTGCACCTGATTGGGTTATATCTAAACACCTTGATTATTGCCTCACCAAACGGCAAACGGCTGAGTTCATATGGGTCAACAAGTGGAACCACGCTTTTCTGGGTTTGCATTGAGGTTGATTTTGATGAAGAATCTTTGCCCTCGTTTTTGGTAACCTGCTCTTCCTTGCTGATAAGTTGCACATTGCCGCAACTCTTAGAGAAGGCCTCTCTGGTGGCGGTGTCTTCCGAGCCCAGGAATATTTGAATGTTGAAGTTACCCTTTATGGTTTCGGCGGTGTCTTTGCCATACTTAGTGTCCAACTGTGTAAACGACTGCACAACAATTTCAAAGAAGATGTTTCTTGAACGCGAAACCGTAACCATGGTGGCAAAGTCTTGAATTACTGGCAGGTTACCGAACTCATCCAGTAAGAAATAAACATGCCTTGGCAGTTTTTGCCTTGGGAATTTGTTGGCGATGTCAACAAGCGTTCTGTATAACTGTGAAATGCAGATTGTTGCAAGTGGATGACGCTCTTTTTTGTGGTCTGGAATTTTGATGAAGAAAGCGGTTGGCTTTTCAACAAATTTGTTAAAATCAATGTCTGTGCCGCTGGTTGCATAGCAGATGCCCATATCCTGCATAAGTTGTGAAATTTTGCCCGCAAGCACACTTAAATATGATTTTGTTGTGGAAGCAGCACTGTCAATAACTGGTGATGTAAGCCCTGTTACTGACGAAGTTTTAGGCCTGCCAGAGCAATATCTTCTAACCGAATTAAATGGATTGTCAGGGTCGTTATCACGCTTATTTGCAATTTTATAGAGGTTGTAAAAATTAAACTGCTCTTTTTTAAGTTTGTTTTCGCCTAGTCTTGGGTCAACCGAGTCTTCCAGCATGGCAAGCATAATTCCGTAAAGGAAATCCTGTGCGCCCTGCTCCCAAATTGTGTCGTTGCTGCCAGTTGTAACTGGGCAAACCGAGGCTGCAATTCCTCTTAAATCAAACATCGCCTCGTTTACAAGTTTTTGTTTTTCAGCGGTGAGCTCTCTGGTTAGTTCCTCTTCATTTGGATATGCCACACCGTTAAACTCAAACCAACTGTCGCCGTATTCAACCCCATACAGTGCCTCTTTGCCCGCCTGAGTAGGAGTGCATCCTGAATATTTTTTTGCCTCGCGCGCCAGGTTCATTGCTCTGTGATAGATGGTGAATGCCCTTTCCATAGGGTTCCATCTGGATGATGAATAAGGCTCATCAAGGTCGTAAATCTGCACATCATAGCCCTCTTCAATCAGCGCCCTGGCATGCCTTGCATAAAGTTCGCCTTTTGGGTCTGCCAGCACCAAGGATGGCTTTTCCGCGCTGTGAGCGTAAATTCTAATTGCAGGCTCAATAAGCATTGAGGTTTTACCTGTTCCCGTTGTTCCAATCACCAAAGCGTGCATTTCGTCTTTCATGGTGATTTCATATTTGCTGCCAACTTTTTCATTCCTCAAAATCATGCCAGTGTTTCTAAGCGATGGCAGGCTGCTCCAAGTTTGATTAATTAAAAATTTATCTGCCAAAATTTGCGCATGGCTCATAAAGCCAGAGTCATAGTGAAGCGCAAATTCTTGACCACCAGCGGTTTTGCCTTTGCTCGATGAAGTTGAAGAAGATTTTTTTGGCCTGAAATATATGCCCAAACAAAATCCTGCTGCGGCGCCCACTGCCAAACCAATCCATGCAAACCTGTCAGCAAGCAGGCTCATATCCCAACCATCTGCCTGAGAATAAGCAATGCCAACGCCAACGCCGTAGCCAATGATTAAACAAATGATAGTCCATATAATTATACTTTTAATTATTTTTTTCATTCTTCCCCTCTAATGAATAGTATATCACACTCAAATAAAAATTAAAAATATAATTAAACACAAAACCTCAAATTTACAACAATAAAAAACAACATTCTAGAAAATTTGTATTTATTGCAACATAATTACATAATTTTACTTGAAAATTTGCCTTAAAAAGCATATAATTCAAGTAAGTTTTACATTTTGCTCTCGTGGTGAGAATGGATATCGCCTGCTTCGCAGACGATGCAACTTCGGCGGGCTCACCCTTGCAAGCAAGTTCGCCCTTCTCGTTTAATGCACAATGGTCACAAAAAATAAAACTCTTTGCTCTCGTGGTGTAATGGATAGCACAATGGTCTTCGGAACCATTTGTTCGGGTTCGAATCCTGACGGGAGCACCATTTATTTTATTTGATTTCCATTTACATCAGTGAATGTTCCGCAGAGCAGCATAACAAAATCCACAAGCGCGCCTATTCCAAATAGGCCACCTGTAAAAAGATACAATATTCCTGTGCCAATTTTGCCCACTGCAAATCTATGTATTCCAAGCATTCCAAAAAAGAATGCAACCACAGCCAAAACCCACCTCACGCTTCACCTCTTAGCAGATAGTATGGCTGTTAACATTAAAAATATTAACGCCTCTCAAAGCGAAAGTTCGTGAGAGGGCTTTTTTATTAAAATCATTTTAAAAGGGTTTAAAACCTCCTTTGTTTTCAAAGTGCTTTTAAACAATTTGCGTTTCTTTTGACGGCTTAAAATCAATTTGTTTAACTTTATCACATGTTTCTCTGCCAGCAATGAAATGAAGGTTGTAAGGTGCGGCTTTTCATATTGCTTTAAATACTTTATGCCTAACACATCATTAACTCTGCAAATGTTGCCGTCAAAATATACAGTGTCCAGAGCATGTCTGCAAGTTTTCTCTATATTCGCAGGTTTGGTGTTGTAAAACTGCGCCACTTTTGTAAAAACCTTGGCACTTATCGAATAAAGATTATTGCAATCCTGCATAGCAAAAAATATGGCATGGCACATGTAGGTATACGCTTTTGAGTTTTTGCTAAACCCTATTTGCGACAAGTCTGCGGCAATCGCATTCAAACAAATCATATCTAAATTATTTTTACAAACCCTGTTCATTTCATCTCCCAAGAAAACTCTTTCAGTTTACGCCATATATCCCATTTTTCAAAGCAGATTGATATGTAAATTTTGTCGAATTTTTTATTTATTAAAGCCGCTTGCGAAAATCGCAAAAAATTGCTACAATATATGTATGTTAATCAAACAGGCCACATACTTAACAAGCGTTGTCGACAAGGAAAAACTCATCAGTGATGAGAAGCCTGAGTTCGCCTTTGTCGGCAGAAGCAATGTTGGCAAAAGCAGCATAATCAACAATTTAACTGGCAAAAAGAACTTGGCAAAAACCTCTTCCTCGCCTGGGCACACACGCATGATAAACTATTTTGAAATCAATGGCGGGCAGTTTAGGTTTGTCGACCTGCCTGGATACGGCTTTCACAAAGCGGGCAAAAAAAATCAAAGCATGTGGGCGGAACTTATTGAAAGTTACCTTACTAGCAGCGAATGTTTAAAAACAGTTTTCATGCTGGTTGACTCGAGAATTGAGCCTACTGAGTTAGACAAAATCATGTGCAAATTTTTAATTCAAACTGGCAGAAACTTTGTGGTGATTGCAACAAAAGCCGACAAACTTTCTCGCGCAAAACAAAATCAAGCAAAAAAACAAATTGCCTCCGCCCTTGGCATTAGAGAGGACATAATCATCTTCCACAGCAGTTTAAATTCACAGGGCAAAGAGCAAATTTTAAACTATATTGAAAATTTGATTTAATAAATAAAAAAATGCATGCAGGTCTATAATATATCTATGCAAAACACCTCGCGTGCAAGGTTTTGGAAAAAAGTGTTTAGAAGTTTGATTGTTTTTGCAGCAATCGGGCTTTTTCTTTTGCTGATTTATTACATTTTGGTTTGGACTGGGCTGTGGGAAAGTTTAAACTCGGTTGAAAAACTGAGAACCTTAATTTTAGATTTAGGGTTTTGGGGACGAATAACTTTTGTGTTTTTGCAATTTTTGCAGGTGACTTTCGTGCCCATTCCCTCCACTATCTTAACCATAGGCGGCGCAATCATCTATGGACCGCTGCAAGGGGCACTGCTAAGTTTGGCGGGAATATTGCTTGGAAGCACCTTGGCATTTATGCTGGGCAGACAGTTTGGCAGAAGGCTTGTCAGTTTTATGGTGGGCGAAGAGACATGTGAAAAATGGGTTAAATTTCTCTCACGAGCGAAATACTCCTTTTTCATCATGATGCTGTTGCCCATCTTTCCTGATGATGTGCTGTGTTTGGTTGCAGGGCTGACGAACATGAGTTGGGCGTTTTTTGTGCTTACAAATTTAATAACGCGCCCTATTGGAATTTTCACAACAAGTTATCTTGGCAGCGGCGAACTTATCCCTTATCACGGCTGGGGACTGATTGTGTGGGCAATAATTTTGGTTGCCGCGGTGATTTTGATGTGGCTTGTAACCAAATATCAATCAAATATAGAACAATTTATTCTTAAAGCATTTAAGAAGAAAAAATGATAATTTTAATAATTTTTTATTTTTTTTAAAAAAAATTAAAAAAAGACGATTTTATTCGTCTTTTTTTGTTTCTTCACTTTCTTTATCTTTATTTTTTAAACTTTCTTTAAAGGCCTTGCGGTCAAACTTATGATTAGGGTCTTTTGGTTTTAACAGCCTTTGCGCAATTTCAAAGCGGCTTTCTTTATAAAGCAACAGTTCTTTGCATCTTGTTTCAATTGCGGCAAGCACTTCATCTGAGTCCTTTTTAAAAGCAGGGTCATTCGGCAGCGTTACAGTTGCGCCGCGGCGCTTAACTTTTTTGCCGGAAACCAAATCTTTGTAAGTTACTTTTTCAAAAACAAGTGTGCCACGCATGCCTGTGCCGCTTGTAAGTTCATATAAATTGCCCTTGATTTTAATTTCATACTTAGGAATAGTTTGTTTAACAACCTCCACAAGGTCAATGGTGAAGATGTTTGAAAAGGCGTTGTTGATTGCCGCGGAAATTTGCAACGGATAGTCTTTTGGTGACTCGTTGCCATTGCATTCTGCCAAATAGAATTTTTGGCTTGGTTTTCTCAGTTCGGTTGGCAAATATGAAAGTTTACGAACTTTAAAAAACACCTTGCCCTCTTCAAACTGCTTGCTAAGCACCAAACCAACACCTGAAAGCAAGTTGTTTGGTGTGTCATAGATAATTTCCTTGCCGTTCACTTTTCTGTTGAAATAAATGCGATAAAAAGCAAGTTCCCTATCAAGTTTATAGAGAATTTCCTTTTCGTTGTTTCTAATCATGTCATAGTGCACTTTCACACCAGAGATTTCAGTTGGCATATCCCGCTCCTATATTTAATCTTACACATTTTTAATTAAAAATGCAAATGTTTGAAAGGCATTTGAAATGTCTATAATGCTTTGGGAGGAAATTATATGGTAGATTTTTCACAAAGCAAAACAAAAGAAAATTTGGCGCGTGCTTTTGCAGCGGAATGTCAGGACGGGGCGCGCTATCAATTTATTGCCAAAGATGCAAAACAAAATCAAATGAACTACATCTCCACCATCATGAAAATGCTTGCAAAAAATGAAATGGCTCATGCGAAGATGTTTTATCAGCACATCATTGACAATCTGCAATCCAAAAATGGCAACATCAACATTGAGGCAGGCTATCCGTTCAAGGCCTCCGAACTTAAAACTTCTCTTAAAGAAGCCGCTTTGATTGAGGAATATGAAGCAGACAACATCTATCCATCGTTTGCAAAAATTGCCAAAGATGAAGGCTTTGCAGAAATTGCTAAAACCTTTCAGCGGGTGGCGGAAGTGGAAAAAGTTCACGCTCAAAAACTTGCTGCCTTGGGCGAAATGTTTTGCAAAAAAACATTATACAAAGCGCAAAATCCAAAACAATACGAATGCTCTAACTGCGGCCACCGCGAATACAAAAAAGAGGCATGGAAGACCTGCCCGCTTTGCAACTATCCGCAGGGGTATGTGATAATCAATTTTGAAGAATAAAAAAACCTCTTCGCAAGAAGAGGATTTTTTTCTTAGTTAAAAATATCTTTAAAACTATTTCCAAATTTAAAAGCAGGTGCGTTTGATGCTTTGATTTGAACTTTTTGTTTTGTCATTGGGTTGATGCCCACCCTTGCAGGTTTTTTCTTAACTTCATAAGTTCCAAAGCCAGCGATTGCAATTTTTTCGCCTTTTTTAAGTGTGTCAACAATTGTTGCCACCATAGCCTCAAAAGCAATTCCAGCGTCTTTTTGAGTGAAATTTGCCTTTTCAGCGAATGCTTTAATAAATTCAGATTTGTTCATAATAATTTCTCCCTTTTTTGAATTTTTGCATTTCTATGCTAGAAAAATAGTACCACATTTTGCGATTAAAACAAAGCGATTTTAGGCATTTTCGCCATAAAATAAACACCAAGCAACAAAAAAATGCCCATTTTTAGGGCATTTTGTTACTATCTGCTGAAAAAGTTTTCCAATTTGTTCCAGTAGAATGAAAACAGTGCATCAAACTTGATTGCAAGAAGGTTCGCTCCCTCTTCTGCTCCACCAGGCAGAATTATTTCAGCAACACCCTCCAAATTGTCTAAACTTGCCGTCCCCCGCACACGAGAATCGGAAGAGCGACCGCGGTTATCACCCAAATAGAAAATTTCATTTTCAGGCACTTGGAAGAAATAGATACCTTCCACCAGCACAACATTTTCTTGATTTGACGGCAGCGCAATGAAGGTTTCATAAAAGCGCGCTTCATACTCTTCGCCTAGCATGTATATACTGTTGTCATATACTGAGTCTGGGCCATATGTCCACTCTTCATAACTTTTCACATAACTTTCGTTGAGGCAGTAAACCTCGCCTGTTTCATAATCCAGCATAAACACATGGAAGTAGCCATCGTCTGCTTTTTTGATTGTTACATAATCTCCCGGCATGCCAATCACACGCTTGATCAGTTTAATTTCACTGCCATCGGAGTTATGGTCGTTTATCACAATGATGTCAAACCTCTCTGGCTGCTTTTTGGTGTTGATGTAAACCAAGTCATCACCATCATTTTCAACGGTGATGTCGGGGTTTAAAGTGTTTTGCATGCTTGTGCCGTCAACTTCCGAAAGTTCATAGGTGTTTCTAAAATAGATATACCAAGAAATGTAAATCGCGAACAAAACAAAATAAACAAGAAAAATGTAGAATACAATTTTAGGGAATTTTTTAACCTGTTTATCTATGTATTCCTCTTGCTTGGCAGTTTGTTTAGTTCTTTTAAATTTAAAGTTCACTTTTCTCCCTTATTGAAAACCTGCAACCACAATAATTTTGCCTGTATAGGTTATATTTTTTGGAAAGCCTGATGCTGTCAAGATAGCCATCTTTCTTTTTAAAGTTTTCCTCCAAAAACTCAACGCCCTCTTGCTCAGCCACCTTTTTGCCAATTTGGTTTATCACATTTGTGTTTTTATGTGGGCTTACAGAAAGCGTTGTGGCAAACAAATCAAATCCCAGTCGCTTTGCCATTTTTGCGGTTTGGCCAAGGCGCATCTCAAAACAAATTGCGCATCTGCCCTCGCCCTCTTTATCAAGTTCGTGCCCTTTTGCCATTTGCAAGAACTCCTGCTCGTCATACTCGCCTTCAATCACATTGATATGCATCAGTTTAGCATATCTCTTCTGTTCTTGCAAACGCTTTTGATATTCTTCAAATGGAAAAATGTTGGGATTAAAATAGATTATTGTCAAATCATACTTATCCTTCAAAACCTCTATAACATGCGTCGAGCATGGCCCGCAACAACTGTGCAATAATAACTTTTTCATTTGTTTTTCCTCATAATGGCAACCATTTCATCCAGCACTGGATTTTTTTGCGCATAGTCTTTAAAGTTTTCAGCCTTTTGCTGCAAAAATGTTATAAGCGCCATGGTTTGCTCGCCCTTTGCAATAACTGCCTGGGCAATCAAAATGCCCTCCTCGCCTTCTATTATATAAATAGGATAGGAAACTTCGCCAATTTTGATGTTGAACTTTTTTTTGAGTTTTAAGTTGTTTGTTACTTTTTGATAGTCTTTAATCATCAAATCTATCGCCGTAAGCCCAACAAATTGCTGCGCTTTAAACAGCGAGATGACATTGCCTTTTGGTGAAAAAATGTTTGCGACGAAATCTAAACCTTGGTCGTTTTTTAAATTATACCTTTCCTGTGCCCAATGAAACCCTTGCGGCAGAATTATATCTTCCATGGCAAGCATTGTAGCAAATCTGGACAAAAAAGTCAATTACAAATACTCCACTGCATACATCATCACATCACTGACAGACTTCTCCTGCAAGGAATACAACAAAATTTTGCCCTCGCGGCGATAGTTGACAAGGCCTTGGTCCTTTAAGATTTTAAGTTGATGCGAAACAGTGGTTTGGTTTATGTTCAACAGGTTGGAAATATCGCCCACGCACATGTCGCAAAGCGAAAGGCAGGTTATTATTTTAAGCCGAGTAAAATCCGAAAAATTTTGAAAATAATCTGCCAGTTTGTTGATTTCATTGTCGCTGGGCAGATAGCCCAAAATTTCATTCTTCCTTCGTTCAGACAACATTAAAAATTCAGGCATGCTCTCTCCTTAATTAGTGTCATTTTTATTGGAAAGTTCATATATATTTCCGTAACAAAAATATTAAAGCATTGCAAAGGATAAATCGCAAAATCAATTTTTAAAAGAAAAGTTGTTTTTTTGCAGAAAAACAAATTTATTTGTAGAAAAGGAGGTTTTATGAATCAGCAAGACATTTTATTGGTGCTTCTGCTTTCCATCTTTGCCAATGCCAATGACATCAATTTAAACACAAACACCAATTTCCTTCTGCTTTTATTGCTTGCGCTATCAAACAATAATGGCTTCTGGGGTGGCTGTGCAAACACCTGCTCTGGAACTTGCTCTGGCCGAATTTTCTAATAAACCGCATTTTTATGCTGCGCGCACGGCGATGTGACTTTATGCCACCACCGCTTTGCGCGCTTTTTTTATGCCCTGCAAATTTTCATTTATTTAGCCGATAAAAAAAGAAGAAAAAATTTTTTTATATTTTTTTAAAAAATATGTAAAATCATTTGGTGATTATTTTTTTTTATGCTAAGATAAATTTGTAAATAAGATTTGAATATAAAATCTTTTTTTACAAATATTAAAAAAAGCATTTTTGCCAAACTTTATCCTATTCAAACATAAGCGGAGAAGAGGAGTGGGGGCAAGGTGCTAAGTGGAGGTTATTCTTATGTTAAATTTCATTTCACAGTTAGGTTATCCTTGGGCAGATAAATTTCCAGCAGAGTCTGATTTTGCTTGGGTAGCTACATTATTTCAATATTTAAGTCCAATTCTTTACGCAATCATGGCGGTAGTTGGTGCGGCAGGTGCAGTGTATGCCATTGTGCTTGGTGTAAACTTGGCAAGAGCGGAAGATCAATCTAAACGTGACGAAGCTAAAAAACGTTTGATCACAACATTGATAGCAGTTGCTGTTACTGTTGCTTTAGTAATTTTCTTTAATGAATTATTCCCTATGATATTGGAAGCTGTGCAAGGCGCTGATAATAATGATGGAAATCTTCCAAAACCACCAGAAGGAACAACTCAAATCTTGCTTTCGTTACTAAAATAAATAATTTAAAAAACTTTATTTATAATAGTTTTTTAAATTTGTTATTTTAGTTAATGCTTCTTAAAAATTAACTTGAATTTTCATATCATATTATAATAGGAAGGCGCGCGCATAAAAAAACGACCCGAAAGGGTCGTTCTTCTTTTTTAATTATTAAACTATAATGAAAACACCAGTGTCGATGTCCAAATCCTCAGGTCTAAATGCTTCCAAAATCATTGGGAACAATTCGTTGAAGAAGATTACAAGTGCCACTGTGATTACGATAGCAATAAGTGTTGTAATTAAACGCTTTTTGGATTCGTCACGCTTTGATTGGTCTTCCGCTCTTGCAAGGTTTACACCCAAAACAATGGCGTAAATAATTCCCGCTGCTCCTACTACTGCCAAAATGGCATACAAAATTGGATACAATACATTAAACAAATCATCCACCAACTTAATTCGGTGATTTCATTTGCTAAATCAGTCCATGCATTGCCCAACATAGATATAAAATTCATAAGAAAACCTCCATTTCGGGCCGCTCTCAGCCTCTCTCCCGCTCCCCCTCCATTATGTTTTAGCGGGTTTTGGTGTTTGTTTGGTTGAAATTTTCTTATGATTATGCTATAATTGAAAAAGTTTTGGAGACGTATCGAAGTGGTCGCAACGAGCTTGACTCGAAATCAAGTTGTCCGTTAACCCGGGCACGTGGGTTCGAATCCCACCGTCTCCGCCAAATTTAATCATAGGAGAAACCAAAAAAACACCGTCTGGTGTTTTTTTATTTTTCTTTATTTTCGGCATTGGTTTGGTATTTGGTTGAAAAGCCTTTGTTAACCTTTGGGCGCAGTTGGTTTGGATAGTGCACATCACTTTTAATATCATTCACAATTTTTTGAAGTTTTGATGTGATGTTATATGGGTCGCTGATATCCCACAGCACAATTGAACTGGACGGCGTGCGAATGTAAATATCCCCCACCTTAAACCATTTGTCGCTAAGCCCAACTTTTAGGTTTACGCTTTCAATATCCACATAATAAATGTTGCGCATATCAATTCCAATCACGCCGCTGCGCACGATAATTCTGGTGTTGGTGAAAACATACTCAATGTTTTTCTGCTGAATGGACGATGTAACCATGCCCGCAATCCACATCCAAACCGGCGTTAGGTGCAACAAAAAGAAGATGCTGATAATCAAAGTAAAATACCATGGCAACTGCCCAAACACATCGAACCCAATCATGCAGCCCAAAAATGCGCCGTCAAAAATAATCCAAATAAGCGCAAAAGGCATCATCCTAAAAATCTGCCCCCAAATGTATGCCTTGCGATTTGGTTTGCCTCGCCACAAAATTTGCTCATCCTTGGCAAGGGTGTCCTCTATCGTGGTCGTGTTCATACCATCATTTTTAAAATAATTTTCATCAAATTTTGCCATAGCATTTAACCTTTTATATTTTATATAAATATATTATCATATAAAAAAGAAAAGCCAAAGTCTTTTGGCTATCTTTGCATCATGGATTGTTTTTTAGGTCTTTCGCCGCATTCCATGCAAACCAATGCGCGCTCTTCTGGCAAAATTCCGTTCAAGTTGTCTATCTCCTGCTGAATTATTCCTGCCAGTTTTCCACTAAACCAAGCCCTTTGGCTGTGCCCTCTTGCATCTTGAAACCCAACCAAAACCTCATACGCCCTTTGGTTTTTAAACAGCATTTTGGGTCTGCACATGTTGTCTTCCCAATAATCCATCTCTTCCCTCTTTTCTTTAATTTGTGGGTTGAACATGGTTATTATGTTTCCGCCAATTTTTTCGCACACAACAATAATGCTTTCCCGCTCTCCAATTTGATTTGCTGAAAGCGAGCAACTAACCCGGCCTTGCGCCCAGTTATACATCAATGTGTCCGCTAAATCCTGTGCGATGCGAATGGAATTTTCATTTATGGGTGAAACAAAAGTGGGTGTTTTTAGTAAATTTACATCAGTTGAAATAGGCTTATTCATATTTTTTAATATATGCTGCCATAACTTATTATATGAAAAAAAATCGGTTACCCGATTTTTATTCTTGATTTTCCTCATCTTGATTTTGCTTTGATGCAGGTTGTTTTTTTGTTTGGGTTTGTTCGCCCTCAGTAACACCGGCAATTTTGTTTGCCCATGGCCCCACAACAGGCACATCCTTTTTCAGGCAAATGTAAACCAAAGCGACAATTTCGAGTACCACAAGCGCAATCAACAAAATTACTTGAATGATTATATATGCCATTTGTGCATTGGCATCACCGCTCATGGTGATTATGATGTAAAACAACAAATCCATCACCAAGCGCACAGCGGCAACCGCGCCAAGAATGATGTATGGCTGCAAAGTTTTTGACCCAGCCACCTTATCTTTTGCCCCGTAAAGTGCGATTGCAATTGGAATTATGCCCACAAGAATACTGCAAAAAGCGCCGATTGTTGGCACTGCAAAAAGCAGCACTGCGATAAATTCCAATGAAATTAAAAAAGCCTGCATCGATTTATTCATCTCTAATTCTCCCTGAAATAATTATCTCATATTTTCAATAATTTGTCAATTATATATGCAAAAATTATGTTTTTTGTCACAATTATCCCAAAATATCGCTTCTATCTGTGTAATGAGTGTGCAGCAGCGGGCTGCCAAAGTTTTTCAAAAAGTTCGAATACAACTGTTTAATCTCAGGGTTTTCATGGCAAAACCTTACCTGTGAATTTTCGTCCAGCGCATAGATTGAAGTGCTTCGTTTTTTTCTTGCCTCCTCATTGGTGACATTGATGTTTTTTGGCTGTCCTCCGCCTGCCAAACATCCGCCCAAGCATGCCATAACCTCCACAAAGTCATAATGCTTGCCCTTGTCTATGTCTGCCAGCACCTTTCTTACATTCACAAGCCCCGAAACAACCGCCACTTTCAACTTTTTACCACCAACGCTAACCTCGCTTTCAATAAATCCATCAAGGCTTCGAACGCTTTTAAACTCCAACTCTTTTAAATTTTCACCAGTCAAAAAGTAATGCGCCGAACGCAGAGCCGCCTCCATCACGCCGCCAGATGTTCCAAAAATCACACCTGCGCCGCTGCCATAGCCCATTAAACTGTCGTAAGCGGAGTTTTGCAAATTTTTAAAATTGATGCCGCGTTGCTTCATCCAGTCGGCAAGTTCCCTAACAGGCAAAACAAAATCATAGTCGTTTTCTCTCAGCGCCTCCGCCTTTTTTGCCGTGCAAGGTGTGATTGCCACGCTTACAATATTTTTGCTGTCGATGCCCATTTGCGAGGCCCAATAGGTTTTAATCATGCTGCCAAGCATGGATATCGGGCTTTTACAAGTTGAAAGAAGATGCAATTTTTCTGGGAAAAATATTTCCGCAAACTTAACCCAACCAGGGCAACATGAAGTGAACATTGGCAGGTTTTTGCCAGATTTTAAGCGCTCCACCAACTCGTGCGCCTCTTCCATGATTGTCATGTCAGCACCAAAAGTTGTGTCAAAAACATAGTTTGCACCCAGTGCACGCAGCGCTGCCACAACTTTGCCGGTGCAAATTTCACCTTTTTCGCCGCCAAACTCTTCCGCAAGCGAAACCCTAACTGACGGAGCAGTTTGAAAAACAAACACCTTGCTTTTATCTTTCATCAATTTTTCAAGCGCTAAATAATGGTTTTTATAACTAATTGCACCGCTTGGGCAGGCAACGCTGCATTGTCCGCAATCTATGCAAACGGTTTTACATTTGCATTTTTGGATGTCATAGTGCCCATATACGCCCTGTTTAAAGCGGCAAACCGATTTGCAGTTGCCACATTTGACGCATTTAGATGGGTCACGAGTTATGGAAGGATTGTCATCATCCACATCTATATAAACAGTTTCTTCTCGTTCAGCCTGTTCGGCTTTTTCAAAAAATTGCTTGCCCACTCCACACATTGGACAAGTCCAGTCCTCATCCAGCGCATCAAAGTCGCCTTCAAAAACATATCCGCAAACTTGACAAACATATTTCGCCATAAAACCCACCTTTTACAGCAAAATTTTACATTATTTTCGTGATTTTTCAAAACAATTATCGAAAAAATTTTGATTGTGCAAAACCGACGGATGCGAAGGTTTAAGTTTCTGCGAAACCAAATGATATTTATACGAATTTTCTAAATCGCCTTTAAGATAGTAAACATAGCATAGTTGCAGCGCGGGAATGAAATCATACATGTCTTTTTCAACAAACGCCCCGCTGTTTAAATTTGGCTGGATTGAAAGCGCTTGTTTATACCAGAAAATGGCATCGTCATATTTTTTTTGCCTTAAAAAGTTGTCGCCCAGCCTGCAAACTGCCTCTCCGCGCGGAGGAGCAAGCAAAAAACTTTGCAAAAGCGAAAGGCAGGCTTTTTCAAACTCGCCCAAGTTATTCATGCAGATTGAAATGTCGATGCACGCCTGAATTTTATTCTCCACCCAGCCGTCTGGCATGCGCAAAAACTTTTTAAGTTCGCTTATCGCTTTTTTATAGTAGCCATTAAACATGAGTTCTCGCGCATAGTAAAATTGCTGACGAGGCGAAAAGACCACCTTTTTTTGTTTTAATTTATGGTAAATCTTTAAATTTCTGCCCTTTGGCGTTGGTTTAATCTTTTCATGATAAATTTTGATATCCACATGTTCAACTCTGCCGCTTGGGATAATCACCTCATGAATGGCGTCCACCCACTTATAATTTCTGCTTCTTAAAAACACTCTTTCTCTGGCATAACTAAAAATCGGCGTCATGTCGCTTTCATGAGAGAGCACATACTCAAACATATACATGTCGGCGGGCTTTTCAACTTTTTTTAAGTTGTTGATTTTTTCTATATCTTCATCCAGCACAATGTCGTCAGCATCCAGCCACATAACTAAATCACAAGTGGCTTTGGAAAAACAAAAATTTCTAGCCGCAGAAAAATCATATTCCCACTTAAAGTTATAAACATTGTTTGTAAATTTTTTGGCAATTTGAATTGTGTCGTCGGTAGAGCCAGTATCCACAATCACAATTTCATCAGCAAAACGCTTCACGCACGAAAGGCATCTTTCAAGCACCTCTTGCTCGTTTTTAACAATCAGGCAAACAGATAAAGTCATAGTTTTCTCCAACTACAATGTATTCTAAATGTCGCAAAGTGGTGAGAAAGAAAAAAATAATTTAATTAAAAAATAAAAAAAATAATAAAAATATTCAAAAAATAATTAAAAAATGCTTAATTTTTTTAAAAAAATAATTATTTTTGCCTATTTTAAACGCAAAAAAAGATTTTTGGTTTTTTTATAAGTTAAATATTTAATAATTAAATGTATTCGTAAAAATAAAATATAAATATATATAATAAATATTAAATACATAAATTATTTTGTTTTTGCAAAAAATTATGGTAGAATGTTTTTGTCAAAATATGACAAAAAGAGGTAATAAGCATGAACAAAATAAAAAAAGTTTTAGGTTGTTTTGTCTTAGGCGCTGCCGCAACTGTTATGGCTGCAACTGGCGGGCTGTTTATGCAGCAGCAAGTGCAAACTTACAACGCAAGTGTAACAGAGGAAGAAATCAACAATTCTCTTCCTGCGTTTGTTGATCAAGAAGAACTGGCAAATAACTACTTCTTTTCGACTGCTGTGCCAATGAAGTTTGATGTCACCACTGTTCTTGCCGAGGTTGACGAGGTCACTACTGCAAATTCTACATACTTTTTTAAATACATTCCTGACGAGACAAACCAAAACAACTATTATTACTTCGACATTTCAAGTGTTGCAATTTACATCAACGACACAAGGCTTAACATTTCAACAGATGATTTAAATAATTTGATATTTCGCTCAACTGCCTCTGTTCAAATAAACCAACAGGGCGACAGCCAAACAGGTCAAAATGAAATTCGTCCAGAAATAGTTTATTTTGAAGTGCGTTATGACGCCGCGGCT
>CALVTD010000014.1 GCA_944359935.1 uncultured Clostridia bacterium
TGAAACAAGTGCAATGTCTTTATTTTCAATAAGTTCTTTGCTTATTACATGTCTTTCTAGCAGCGCTGTGCAACGCGAAAGCGGCATTGAAGCAAGGTCCTGCGTTGTGAAATCACCCGAAACCGTAAGCAGCGCACGCATGGAGGAAGTGATGTAATAAATTTTGTTTGTGTCGTTGAGTTTTGGCATAAATTCCACATCAGCGATGTTTCTTGCAAGCCTGATGCGTGAGGAAATTGCCACGCTGTTAAAATTCTTCATTTCGCCTCCTTGCAGGCTTTCTGCCCGAAAAAGACTTGCCGTCAAACAACTGCCTGACAATCTCCTCCAACTCTTTAATTTCGCGATAGCAGTGTTCGCAGCCCACAAAGCCACTTTCTTTTATGCTTTTAAGTGTGCTGGAACAATATGGACACGCTTTTTGCTCCAAATCCTCACTCCTTTTCAATGCCCTTCATGGTAAGCGAAATTCGCTTTTTGTTAAGATCTACGCTAAGCACTTTAACTTCAACTTGTTGCCCAACCTTTAAAACCTCGGATGGGTGCTTGATGTATGCATCACAAATTTGCGAAATATGCACAAGCCCGTCTTGATGCACACCAATATCCACAAACGCACCAAAATCCACAACATTTCTTACAGTGCCAGTAAAAATCATGCCCTCTTTAAGGTCTTCCATTGTGATTACATCACTTCTAAGCACAGGCTTTGGCATGCTTTCACGGATGTCCCTGCCCGGCTTTGACAGTTCGCCGATGATGTCGTGCAGTGTTGGCACGCCCACATTAAGTTCGGCAGCAACCTTATCTTCGCCTTTAAGTTTTACAAGGCTTTCAAGGTTGGTGTCGCCCTTTTTGATGTCGTCAACTGTAAGCGAAAACATTTTCAAAAGCCCGTCAGCCACATTATAACTTTCTGGATGCACACCAGTGTTGTCATAGATGTTGTCGCCGTCTGTAATTCTCAAAAAGCCCGCGCATTGCTCATATGCCTTTGGCCCAAGTTTAGGCACAGACAAAAGTTGTTCTCTGTTTTTAAAGCCTTTAATCTTTGCTCTGTAAGCGGTTATATTTTTTGCAATAGACATGTTTAAGCCCGACACATATGAAAGCAAAGATGGCGAAGCGGTGTTAAGGTCCACGCCCACGCTGTTTACGCAGTCTTCCACCACGCCGGTCAACACCTCTGTAAGCCTGTTTTGAGGCATGTCGTGTTGATATTGCCCCACGCCTATGCTTTTTACATCAATTTTGATAAGTTCGGCAAGAGGGTCTTGCAGCCTTCTTGCAATCGACACCGCACTTCTAAGCGAAACATCATAGTCAGGAAACTCCTCTGCCCCCAGTTTGGATGCTGAATAAACAGATGCCCCTGCCTCGCTTACAACAGCGTAGGAAACAGGCCTAGAAACATGCTTAATCAGTTCGGCAACAAAAATCTCTGCCTCCTTGGATGCAGTGCCATTGCCGATTGAAATTATGTCGACATTATATTTTTCAATCAGTGCTTTAAGTTTTTCAATGCTCTCCTCAGTTTTTGATTGAGGTGGAGTTGGATAGATAACCGTGGTGGCAAGCACGTCACCTTTCTTGTCAATCACCGCAATTTTACAACCAGTTCTGTATGCTGGGTCAAGCCCCAAAATGATGTTGTTTTTAAGCGGTGCTTCCATTAAAAGCGGCTTTAAGTTTACCTCAAACATCTTGATTGCCTGCTCGCAAGCGTTGTCTGTAAGTGTTGAACGAAGTTCCCTTTCCAGCGCTGGAAAAAGCAACCTGTCAAGGCTGTCGGCAATGGTTGTTTCCATAATTTCATCAGTGTCTGGATTTTCTTTTTTATATGCAAACCTAATTTCTTTAAGCAGCAATTCAGGGTTAATTTCCACGCTGACTTTAAGGCATTTTTCTTTTTCACCCCTGTTAATCGCCAAAATTCTGTGGCTTGGAAGTTTTTTAACCTCCTGCTTAAAGCCGTCATAGCCCTCATATGTCAGTTTGTTTTCACCGTCAAGCAGCACACTGGAAAGAGCAGCCTTATCCCACAAAATTTCACGCAGCGTTTTTCTTAACTCTGCATCATCGCTAATCCTTTCCGCAATAATGTCTTTTGCGCCTTGAATTGCCGCATCTTCGTCTGCAACGTTTTCATTGATAAACTTGGCAGCCTCTGCCCTAACATCAATTTTGCCCTGCTTTTGAATTAAATCAGCAAGCGGCTCTAAGCCATTGGCAATCGCAACAGACGCCCTTGTTTTACGCTTTGGCTTGTAAGGCCTGTAAATATCCTCCACTTCTGTAAGAGTTCTCGCCTCAGCAAGTGCTTTTTCAAGTTCACTCGTCCATTTGCCTTGCTCAGTGATTGTTCTTTGAACCTTTTCCTTTTCTTCATTCAAGTTTCTAAGGTATTTCAACCTGTCAGCAAATGCCCTCAGCACCTGGTCGTCACAAGAGCCGTGCATCTCTTTTCTATATCTTGCTATGAAAGGAATGGTTGCCCCTTCATCCAAAAGTGAAATAATGTTTTCAACATAAACTGGTTTAAGCGCAAATTCGCTTGCTAAAATTTCATTGATTGTCATTTTCTTCTCCTGTTGCTAAGTTAATAATTTGATTTTTTCCCACTGCATGCGGGTTTTGCAAAAGTGCAAGTTGAGTTAAATATAAAAATTCAATTTGCTTTTCAAAATCCACCTTTTCGCTGCCGCAGCCAAGCAAGACTTTTAAACCATATTTTTGCATAAGCGGAATGTTTGCAAAAGTTGCCCCACTTTTTGCCAAACTGATTGGGCACACCACAACTTTTGCGCCATAGTCGCCCAATATTTGAAGGTCATCTTTATCTGCATACACCCCGCCCAAAATGGTGCAATCCCTATCTAAAAAACCCATATCTTCAATAAATTTTGCCGGCGAGCAATCATACTTTGATGAAATTTGCCCCGTTCGGTTTAAGTCCTCAAACAGCGGAATGACAACCGGCAAATTCAAAAACGAAATTTTTTCCAGGTCCGCCTCTTCAAGTTGCAATATGTCAACGTAAACCGCTATTGGAAAATTTTGGCTTAAAATTTTATCCAACTGTTTTTTGTTTAGCGCAAAGCTGCTGTCAATAATCACCCTGCCCTTTAAATTTGCGTTTTTCATTTGCTGCACTGTTTGCAGAGGATTGTGCGAAAATATTTGCAAATATTTCACGCCCGCATCTAGGTTTTGTTGGACGCCGTCATCTAAATCACAATAGCCGTTGATGTATTTTTGTTGCATATAAATTCCTTTCAAAGTGGTATACTAATATCAGCAAAATCTTGCTAATACAAATTATATCATTTTTAAAAGGTCGTGGCAAATGAATGAAAGAACAATTTTGCATTCGGATGTAAACAATTTTTTTGCCTCAGTTGAATGTCAAAACAAACCCGAACTGAAAAATAAACCCGTGGCTGTAACCGGTGCGCCAGAAAAACGGACGGGCATAATTTTGGCAAAAAACGACATTGCAAAATCCTTTGGCATAAAAACTGGACAAACCATATATGAAGCCAAAAGACTTTGCCCAGAACTTGTTTGCCTTGCCCCGCACTACTCACTCTACGAGCAAATTTCTCAAAAACTGCACCAAATTTACCTTGAATACACCGACCTTGTTGAACCACTTGGCCTAGACGAATGCTGGCTGGATGTTACAAGTTCGCAAAAAGTGCTTAAAAAAACCGGCGAGCAGATTGCCTATGAAATTAAAGAGCGCGTAAAAAAGCAGTTTGGTTTCACAGTTTCGGTGGGCGTTAGTTTTTCCAAAATTTTTGCCAAACTTGGCTCTGATTTAAAAAAGCCAGACGCCGTAACGGTTATTCCAAAATCAAAATTTAAAGAGATTGTCTATCCCTTGCCGCTCAACTCAATTGTGGGCATTGGGCACAGGCTTGAAAAGAAATTTAAACTTATAAACATAAACACCATCGGCGAATTTTGCAATCTTTCAAAAAATTATATAAACTCGCTTATGGGCAAAACCGGCGTAAGGCTGCTTGAAAACTTGCAAGGCAGTGAAGACGACAAAGTGGCAAATTATTATCACCTCACCCCGCCAAAAAGCATAGGCAACGGCACCACCACAATTAAAGACATAACAAGACGCGAAGACATTGAAAAAGTGTTGTCTTTTTTGGCAGAAAAGGTAAGCAAACGCCTAATCGCCCAAAACTATCAAACCAAAACCATAACCGTAACCCTTAAATCAAACACTCTTGAAAAATTTAGAAAATCAAACACCTTTCCTCCAACCTTTGCCAGCAGCGTTTTGCTTAGAGAGGCAATGACGATTTTGGACAGTTTTTACGATTACTCTCAGCCCATTAGAGCCATAAGGCTGCGCGCTTCCAACCTTGAAAGCATCTCCGCCCACAAGCAACTTTCACTTTTTGATGAAAAGGCAGAGAAATCTTCGATAGGAATAAAAAACATCACCTCCAAATATGGAAGTGATGCAATCTATCGCGCCAGTGAAACGCAAAGTTATATCAACCGCAAAAATCACACAGAAGAGTGAATTTTAGTAGTAATACTTTTTATAGTCGTCGTCTTTGACTTTCTTTGTGCTTCCACCGCCACCGCGGCCTCTAAGCACAAGCCAAATTGTTATGCCGATTGCAGCCAGCACAACCACTCCGCCAACCACACCAACAATAATCCAAACGGTGTTGTCCTCTCCGCCATTATCGGCAAGCGAAGCGTTCACCGTCAATGCGAATGAAGATGTGTTTGCATAGTTTATTGAACCTGTTGAAAAACTGAACTCATAAACTGTAAGGTTTGCATCGTTTGTGTCTGCATAGGTGGAGATGTTGATTGAAGCGTCTTCAATTACAAACATATTTCTCAATGCTCTTTCAAACGCGGCAGTGTCAACTGCGGCAGTAGAATTTGCATAAATGCGAATTGAAATTGTTTGGTTTTTATCCAGCATAACTGAACCAGCCGACTGCGACACAACTTGGTCATCTACTTCAATTCTGTTTACATAATTTGCATCAAAAGTGAAACTTAATGTAACAGGGTCGCTGATAAAGTTGGCCATCAAAAGCAAAGATTGATTAAAGTCACCTGTTGAAAACTCCACAGCAAGCGGATTTTGACGTGATTGTTCAGCGTTTGTCCAACTTGCAAGCGTCCAGGTTTGGCCGTCTACATTTATCTGGTTTTCTGCAAGGCTGCCATCTTCCACATAGGTTGAAAGATAATAGAGGCTCCAACTTCCAAATGTATACATGCTGTTAGGCACGGCTTCAACATTCACAGTGCTGCTTGCGCTTGTGATTTGCCTTGAAAAGATTTGTGAAATGCTGGAAACCCCGGTGTATCTAACCCCGCCGTTCTCCCCGGCAACCACATACATATTGTAAGTGATTGGCTGCAAACGCCTTCGGTTGTGCTTGTTGCTGTTACTGTTAAAACAAAGTTGGTTGCGCCTTCGCTTTGGTTTATTGTCAGGCTAACCATGCCGTCTGGTGAAACCATTGCGCCATCTTGATTTTCAACAAACTGTGAGTAGTAAAGTTCCTCTCCATTGCAATAAATTTCAGCGATTTGTTGATAGCGGCTTTGAGATTGGTCTCTAAAAGTAAATTGCAAGATTGCATCTTCGCCATATGGCACATCCAACATTTCGCCCTCTCCGCTCATCTGCAACAGATTGCCTGAATCAAGTGCAGCGGCAAGAGAGATGTCAAAATTTTGGAAAATTTGCAATCTCAGTTCATTTGTGCTGCCATTTGAAACCATAACAAAGGTGTTTTCAAAGTCCCAATTAGCGGTGTCTTCATTCCACATAAAATTGTAAGTTGTGCCAGAAATTTCAAAAGCATATGAAGGTGAAGCGTAAAAGTCTTGTGCAGAAAGCACGCCTCTTGTAACACGCATAACATAATCATTTGTGCCTTGGTTTATAAACGTATATCCGCCCTGGTTTGCGAACATATCATAGTCTGTTTCATAAAAAGCGACTGATGAAATGTTCCCTGCATCTGGTGCTGAGGCAATGTTGGCAACAACGCTGGCTGCCAAATAATTTTCTGCGTTAACGTTGCTTACATCGATGCTCGAACCCGACACGCAGTCTTTAAGTTTGGTAAGCGTGCCTTGAATTTCGCCCACCAATCCGCCTACATAAACACTTGAAGAATTATTTTTCTCGCCAGTGGTTATTGCGCCAAAGTTGGCAACTTTTGTAAGAGAAGTGTTGTCAACCACGCCGATTGCCCCACCAACTTTAACCGTGTAAATGTTAAGCAAGTTAAATTGCAAATCTATTGGCATATAGTTTAAAACATTTGTAACACTTCCACCGTCTGTTCTGCCTGCAACTGCACCAAAAGTAACTTTGTTTGTAACAGTCAAATTTTCTGCCGAAGCATTGATTTCACAATCTTGAATTTGTGTGTTTACAGCATTTCCAACCAGCACACCTGCATAAACCTCATCCAAAGTTGCAAACGCGCTGTAATAACTGCCTGCGATATTTAAATTTTTTATTGTTGCGCCGTTTGTGTAGCCAAACAGACCTTGATATGTAAACTCTCCGTCAATGGTGATGTTGGAGATTGTGTATCCATTTCCATCAAAAGTTCCTCTAAACGGCCTGCCCACCGTGCCGATAGGCATCCAAGACTGGGTTAGTTCAATATCCCAGCTAAGAGAAATTGTAGCACCGGCATAGTCGTTATTGCCCTCGTTAACATTATTGGCAACCTCTTGCAGCTGAGTTGCTGAGGAAATTTCGATAACCTCGTTTTCAGCATTTGCAGTCTGGGAAACTCCCCCGCCCATAAATGTAAGCGGAGTTATAGCCAAAATTGCAAATGAACATGTGAGCAAAAATGCAAATATTTTTTTCATAACTACCTTAAAAATAATTTATCATATTTAATTTATTTTTCCAAACAATTACAAAAAATATTTCAAAATCTGTGATTTTGGTTTTTTAGCCGCCTAATCATCTTTTCTTTGGTAAGCAAAACCGCCGATTTTGCCTCTTTAAGCGGATGCGATTGAGGCTTGCTCATCAAATAATATCTCAGTTCGTCCAAGCAGTGGTCGTCGCTTTTAATTGGCAGGTCCTCATCGCCCCACCAATAACTTTTTAACTCCCTAATTAAGTTTGTGCAGTTTTTAAAAATAAATAAATGCGCTTTGCCCTCCCCGTCCTTTAAATATCTTTTTACGGTTGAAATGCCGCTGAACATATCTTTGTTGACTTTGGGATTGGTTAAAATGCCGTTGTCATAAAATAAATCCACCACACTTTTGCTTGAAGCAAGCGTGCGTTGGCGCGCCGCGCTGTCAATAAGCGCACTAATCATTCCGTTGGAGGCTGTATGCCAGTTGAGCCTGCTTGAAATTTCCTTAATGCGCTGAGAGTGATACTGCACATCTTTTTTAGCCTCAAAATGTTCTGCAATCACATAAACATTGTCATCAAAGTCAACCGCATACCAGTGTGCAGAAAGCGGATTGTTTAAGCCTGGGTCAATGGAAATGTTATCCTGCCACTCTGGCGGCACTTCAAATGGCTCAATCACATGCACGCGCTCGTCAAATTCAGGATAAACCAAGCCGCCCAGTGCGGTGAATTTGCCATATCTTCTTGCCTCCAACTCTTCGGCTGAGAGGCTGCTTGTTAAAAAGTCAATTTCTTTTTTAGACAAAAATGGGTTGTCTGCCCACTCAATAAACTCATACCAAACCTCTGGCGAACTATTTTGATTTAAATAAATTTCATTGTAAACCCAAGTGAGGCCTTTAAGTGGCGTCATCGTGCCAAAAATCTCGCCCTGTCTATCCAGCACGCGCATTTGGCATTCTCGATAGATGTCAAACGGCGGCTCTTCATCAAACCAAACAAAGTCAAGTGATGCACCCTGAAACTTTTCCCTGCCTTGGTCGCAACTTTTAAAGCCAATTTTACTCGTGCCGCCAAACACATTTTTAACCAGAATAAAATCAATCACCCCGCCCTCTGGATTGTCGGCTCTGCCCTGCGACATAACAATTTTTTCAATCCAATTTGGGCTAAGATAATGCAAAATTTTTTGCTGAGCCACATCCCTTTGCACCTGTCTGGAAAGCGAAACCACCCAGCCATCAACTCCATTTTTGTTTTGCCTATATGGATGAACTCCTCGCGCCAGATACACCACTTCCACTGCTCCGCATTCACTTTTGCCGCTTCTGTTTCCACCAAAAACCCAGCGGTTGCGTTTGGTACATTTGTGAAAATCCAGTTGTTTTTGATGAACTTTTTCGCCGCAATTATATTTTGCGAGATTGTTTTTAGCGCTTCGTTTAAGTTGCTCCGCCTCAATGAGTTTAAGTTTTTCTATTATTTGCGACATCACTCCTCCCTTTGCGACACTTTTTTCTTTTAAATAGAAATTTCAACAAGTTAAAATGAAAACATGAAAAAAATAGGTTTAATTTGTTTAATTTTTGCATTACTTTTAACATTTACGCCTGCTTCAACCACTGTGCATGCAGACGAGGCCAACACATATTACGCCAAAATACTAAGCAGCAGCACATATTTTTATTCCTCACCAAATGATTACGACGACGCCCGATTGTTCATCATTCCGTCATCATACTTTGTTTTGCTGCTAGATAATGCAAACGAAGAATTTTACTATGCCAAGTATGCCGACCTTTATGGCTATGTCAAAAAAAATGACGTAACACCTATGGACGGCACGCCATCGTCTCCCTATGCAAACTCAACTTTTCGCAATTTTTCACCAAATGGCCTTTCCATCTATTCGCGCCCGCAGTCGGGTGCTGAAATTTTAGGCTCACTGCAATTTTTGCAAACCGACATTCCGTTGTATGGTGAAATTGTTGGTGAAGAACTTTTTGAAGATTCCACAAACACTTGGTTCTATTGCAGCACTACTCAAAATGGACAAACCATAAATGGCTATGCATTCTCATATTATTGCGACATAATTGTTCGCCCCACTGAAAACACAGAATACTTTCCCGAAATTACAGGAGAACTTGTTTTTTCAAACACGCTTTCGGGCGGCGGCGGACTTAGCGACACTGCAAAAGCCATAATAATTTTGGCCGTTTCACTGCCATGCCTAATTGTGCTGTATCTTCTTTTAAGCCCAAGCAAACGCAAAACTTCCAAATCAGCAGAAAAGGTGAAAACTGTTAAACGCGGAAAAGATTATTATGAATTCAATGAAGATGACTTAACCTGAAAATCATTTTCCAACCCCTTTTCAAAGGATTGTTTAATATCCATTATCCAACCTTCTTGGCTCAAATAACCACTAAGTTTTTTATTATCAAATTTAAGTAATGCGCATTGCGCCTCAAAAGCAGATTCTGCTTCAGTAATTTTTCGAAAATATGTCCGTCTTGGAAGAGAAAATTGTTGCATTATGGTTTCAACTGGTTGCTTTTCAAAATACTTTTTAATCAAAAGCAAAGCACTGTCTCTATTCATATTGTTAAGCGCCTTTTCCACAAGCACTTTTAAATTGATAAGTTTAACTTTGCGCTGTGAAAGTTCAATAATCTTATCAGTCAGCGCCAAAGTATTGTTGGTCAAAATATCACTTCCCATCATATAAGAAGATGAAAGTGCTTTTTTCTCTATAATTTTATCAATCGCACCTGCAATGCGCTCCAAAAACCTGTAAGATGTTAAAATTGTTTTAGCCCAAATATGATTTTGCATAAACCTCTCCCTTTTTTTTATGATAAAAAAATTATAAAATTCGCATTGTTAATAGTCAAACTTTAATGCCAAAATTTTGGGGCGAAATTCGATTTTTTTACAAAATTGTCGAAATTTGACGACATTTTGACTTAATTTTGACACCATTTTGACGGCAAAAAGCACAAAAAATGCCTTTAATTTTTGAAAACAAAAAATTAAATTAAAAATTGCAAAATCTTGCAAAAAAAGTTGAAAAATTTTTATAGTTATGCTAAACTAATAACGCTTTAACAAATGCCGCTGTGCTGGAATGGCAGACGGGGCGGACTCAAAATCCGCTGCCAGCAATGGCGTGTGGGTTCAAGTCCCACCAGCGGCACCAGATAAAAATAAAGAGAAAAGTCCTTCCCCCACTTTTCTCTTTTTTAAAAAAATAGTTTGGAAAATTTTGTTTTTATTGTATATTATTATCAAAGGAACACTATGAAAGAAATTGATTTAGAAACATGGAGCCGCAAGGATATTTTTAATTTATACTATCAATTTGACATCCCTCAAATTTCACTTTGCACGCCTTTGGAAGTGTCGAAAGTTTATAAATTTGCAAAGTCAAAAAATTTATCTTTCTATTTTTGCATGTGCCACATTTTTTACACCGCACTTTTAAAATTTGAAGAATTTATGATTCGTTCAATCAATGGAAAAATTGTTGTTGAATATGGTGAATTTATCAACATATGCGCGCATAAACAAGGCGAAGAACTTTTCAAAATTATAACCGGCAAATATTACGCAGACATTGAAAAATTTTGTAATGAAACCAAAAAGAAATTACGCACTCAAACCTCGTTCACAGAGCCTTTGCCACCCGGCGCAAGAAGAAGTCAAGTTATTGCATACATTTCTTGTGCACCTTGGTTTGAGTTTACGCACATAACGCATCCGCAAGATGTTCAACGAAATTCGTTTGTACCACATGTTAGTTTTGACAAAATGAAAATAAAAGAAAATGGTGAGCGTTGGATAAACGTTTCTCTGCAAGTAAATCATGCCGCTATCGACGGCGCGCTTATTGCCAAATTGTTGGACGAGGTTAAATCAATAATAAATAATTTGTAAAAATGTGGTTGCGCACAAATGCCAGCGTTCCCCTCACCTTGACAATTAACATTTAAATATGATATAATATAAATATGTATAAGTTAAAGAAAGTAAAAACAGATATTAAAAAACATTTAATAATAAACAATCAAGGCTTGCTGATGGTTAACGTGAACCTTTTAAAAAGGCGCATTGATAAATTTTTGCATGAAAACAAAATGCTTGAAGATGCAGAAAAAATGCAGCAGCAAATTAACCCAGAGCAAAACCAAACGCAACCAAAGAAAAAATCATCTAAGAAACAGAATGACAAGGAGACATCATGAAAAAGTTTTATATAACCACACCTATTTACTACCCAAGCAACAAACTTACTCTTGGAAATTGCTACACAACTGTTTTGTGCGACAGCATAGCAAGGTTTCACCGTGCACTTGGCTATGATGTGTTTTTCTTGACAGGGACAGACGAACACGGCCAAAAAATAGCAAAAATTGCAAGTGCGAAAAACATGAAAGAAATTGACTATCTCAATGAGATTGTTGCCGACACAAAAAAATTGTGGGAACTTTTAAACATCTCATATGACAAATTCATCCGCACAACTGACGACTATCATGTAAAAGCGGTTCAAAAAATCTTCAACAAACTTTATGAAAATGGAGATATATACAAAGCAACTTACAAGGGCAAATATTGCGTTCCGTGCGAATCCTTTTGGAGTGAAGAGCAACTGGTGGACGGCAAATGCCCTGACTGTGGCAGAGAAGTTATTGACGCAGACGAAGAATGCTATTTCTTCAAACTTTCAAAATATGAAGATAGACTTAAAAAACTTTATGAAGAGGGTCGCAATTTCCTTTTGCCAGAAAGCCGCGCAAACGAAATGATAAACAACTTTTTTAGTAAAGGCTTAAAAGATTTGTGCGTTTCAAGAAAAACTGTTAAATGGGGAATTCCTGTGGAATTTGATAAAGAACAAACCATTTATGTTTGGGTTGACGCACTTTCCAACTATATCTCCGCATTGGGTTATCTTTCAGATGACGACAGTTTATTCAAAAAATTTTGGCCAGCCGATGTTCATGTTGTAGGTAAAGAAATTGTTCGTTTCCATTCAATAATTTGGCCAGCAATATTGATGTCGCTTGGTCTTCCCCTTCCAAAACTTATTTTTGGTCATGGATGGTTAATTTTTAATGGTGGCAAATTAAGTAAAAGCAAAGAAAATGAAAAGAAGGAAGTAATTGACCCAAGAATTTTAAGCGCAAGATATACTTCTGATGCAGTTAGAAATTTCCTTATTGGTGAAATTTCGTTTGGACAAGATGGGCCATATTCACAAGAGTTATTTTTAAACTCATTTAATGGAATTTTGGCGAACAAAGTTGGAAACATTTCTTCAAGACTTATTGGCATGATTTGTAAGTATAGCGATGGTGTTATAAGTTCCGATATAAAAACACTGCCAGAAGATGAAATATTCATAAACAAAATTAAAGAACTTAAACAAGATAGCATTGAAAAAATCAAGCAATTAAAGCCAACATTAAGTTATAAATCCGCTTTAAAAATTATTGATGAATGTAATCTTTACATCGACAGTAACAAACCTTGGGAAATAGTCAAACAAGAAAACGGCACAATAAGAGTTAACACAATTTTATATTATGCTTGCCAAGCAATGTTGGAAGCATATTCAATACTTGATGCTTTCTTGCCTGAAAACATTTGCAAAGTTTTGAAAATCTTTAACATTGAAAATGTTAAAATAGATGAAAACGCTTGCTGCAATTTTGATATTGACAATGTAAAAGTTGAAAAAATTCAGCCTTTGTTTGCTAGGCTTGACATAGGCAAAGAACTTCAAGAACTCGACCAAATTGCAAACGATTAAAAAACTCGGGATATCCCGAGTTTTTTTATTCCACGCCTATTGCTTTGCGCACCCTTGCCAGCGTTTTTCTTGCAATAATTCTGGCCTTTGCCGCGCCTTCTTCAAGAATTTTATCTACTTCATCTCTATGCGACTGATAGTAAAAATATTTTTCGCGCATTGGTTTTAAATACTCATTGGCAACTTCAAACAACTGCTTTTTTGCCTCACCCCAACCAAGGCCCTCTTGCAATTTTTTCGCAAACTCTTGCGATTTTTCTTCACCTGCAAACAATGAATACAATTTAAACAATGGGCAGTCTGTATCCTTTGGTTCGCCCGGCATACGGCTGTCGGTTACAATTCGGTTTATGGATTTTCTAAGTTGCTCCTCAGTTGTAAACAGCCCTATTGTGTTGCCATAACTTTTGCTCATTTTTCTGCCGTCAAGGCCAACAAGTGTGGCTGTTTCTTTTTGAATGTAAGGCTCAGGAAGTTTCAAAGTTTTGCCAAATTTTCTGTTGAAGTAGTCGGCTATATCTCTGGCAATTTCCACATGTTGTTTTTGGTCAAGCCCTACTGGGACAAAATCGCTATCAAACAAAATTATATCTGCCGCCATTAAAATTGGATAGTTATAAAGCCCCATATTCACACCCGCATCTCTATCTTCGCCTGCGGCTTCATTTTTCTCCACGCAAGCCTTGTATGCGTGGGCCCTGTTCATCAGACCTTTTGGTGTTACATTGCACAAAATCCAATTAAGTTCAAAGGTTTCCGGCACATTTGATTGCCTGTAAAAAACAACTTTGTTTGGGTCCACCCCGCAAGCCAGCCATGTGCAGGCGATGTCATATGTATACTCCTGCATCTCCTGCTTGTTTTTTAAAGTTGTGAGTGCGTGATAGTCTGCGATAAAATAAAAGCATTCATCCTCCTGCTGCTTGGTAAATTCTATTGCTGGTTTTATAGCCCCAAAATAGTTGCCCACATGAGAGTGCCCAGTTGGTTTAACCCCTGTTAAAATTCGATTTTTCATATATTCACCTTCTTGACACAAAATTTTATCATTTTTTTAAAAAAAATGCAAGCTTATTTGATAGTTGTGCCAAAAGAAGTTGCAACTTTAATATTTCGCGCCCACCTCAGTGTAGCGTGCCTCTTGGTTGAAGGCCATCTGCACCTGCTCTCCAAACTTTTTTATGTAACTTTCTTTGGGAGGCAGATAGTTTAAATAATCGTTGTAATAAATACACCTCTCATCCGGCAAGGTTATGACGGCTTTTGTGTCCATAAGCCGGTGCAACCCACCCTCCGCGCTGATGAAGTGATAAAGATTTTGTTTTCGGTCTGGAACTATGTTTACCAAACCTTTAAAAATCTTGTTTTCATAGGTGATTAAAAGCATTGGTTTGTCATGATTTTCAAGCAATCTGCAAACATCGTCAGTAATCCATTTTGACGCTGCAATTCCACTTTCAATCGCCTGTTTTCTTATGATTTGCAACTGCCTGCAAAACCTTTCGCAATATCCTGAAAATTTACTTACCTGGCTGTTAGGCAAAAACTCAAAAATAGATGCGCCGATGTCCTCGGCGTATTTTTTGTGAGAAATCAACTTGCCAGTTATGTAAAAATTATAGTGATTTTGCTGTTGCAAAAGTGAAAAAAAGGCTAAAAATTTGTCAAGGTCGCTGGGCGTAACAAACTGCGCGTGCTCTTCCACATACTTTTTAAACCTTTGCGCGTCTTTTGCATCCATGCACTTGCAAATTTGATTTAAAACATCATCTTGTTGCTGCAAAATTTTCCTCCTATTTTAGGTTTTGAACATAACAAAATATTATTCAATTTTATATGCCGCAATAAAAATTTATGCTAATGCAAAATTATCATAAATTTATTTTGTATTTGTGAAAAATTTAGTTATAATAAAGGCATGGACTGGGGCGCTATTTGGCAAGATATTAAAGATTTCTTCACAGGAAATGGCTGGGCTATTTTAGGATTTTTTGTAACCTTAATAGTCGGCTTTATTATTGTCAAATTGCTTATCAAACTGTGCCGCAAACTCTTGTCAAAAACCAAACTGGAACGCATTGCGCAAAAGTTTATTCTCAGCATAGTTAAAGTTGCGCTGTATTTAATTTGGATTCTAATTTTGCTTGCAGAGCTTGGCATCTCTATCACAGGCATTGTTGCGGCACTTTCTGCGGCTGTGCTGGCAGTTGGTTTGGCGCTTCAAGACAGCCTTTCAAACCTTGCAAACGGAATCATCATTGTATCTGGCAAGTTCTTTAAAGAGGGTGACTACATCAATGTTGAAGGCGTTGAAGGAGTTGTAAAAAACATCAATCTGCTTTCAACCACCATTCTCACCAACGACAACAAAACCATCACCCTGCCAAACTCGCATATTGTAAACAATCCAATGACAAACTTTAACCGCGAAAAAACCAGACGCGTGGACTTTGAGTTTGATGTGGCATATGACACCGATGTTGAAAAAGCAAAATCGGTGATAAATGAAGTTGTGCAAAGTGACGGCAGAATTTATTTAGAGCCAAAGCCTTTTATGGGCCTTAAAAGTTTAAACGAAAATTCAATTAAAATTGTGCTTAATGTTTGGGTTGATAATGAAGATTACTGGGATGTTTACTACTACCTTATCGAAAACATTTTCAACCAACTAAAGAAAAACAACATTTCAATTCCATTCAATCAACTTGAAGTTAGGCTTAGAAATGACGAAGCAAAAATGCCGTTTGACCCTACTCCGCTGCCTGTTCGAATTGAAAAAGTTCGAAAACAAGAAAAAAAGCAAAATATTTTTGAAATGGGCTTAGAAAGCATAAAAAATCATAAAAAACACCAAAAAAAGGCTGAAAAAGAGTTAAAAAAATTGCAAAAACAGCAAGAAAAGCAAACTGAAAATCAAAAAAAATCAAAGGAGAAAAAAGATGAAATATAAAATTATCGCCGATGCATCATGCGATATCCCACAAGAATATGTTGATAAATATGGCATAATTTTAGCGCCAATTGAAGTGCGATTTGGCGAGGAAACCTATCCTCAGGGTTTGGAAACCCAGGCTTTTTATCAAAAGATTTATGAAACCGGCCTTATTCCAAAAACCTCAATGCCAAACCAATATTTGTTTGAAGAACTGCTTTCCCCTTATGTTAACAAACCAGATTGGCATGTGCTTGCAATCACAATATCCAGCGAAATGACGGCAACCATCCACCAAGTTGAAGGTGCTGTTCAAGCGCTTAAAATGCAAAACATCACCTATCGCCAGTCGGGCGTAACCACATGGGCACAGGGTGCAATCATCATTGAACTTTGCAAGTTTATTGAAAAAGATGACAACCTTGAACATGTTGTTAAAAAAATGGACGAACTTATTTCAAAAGTTAAACTTGCCGCAGTGATTGGTGATTTGAAATACTTGCGCGCCAGCGGCAGGCTTTCTGCAACAAGCCAGGTTATGGGCAATATGTTAAACATCAAGCCTATCGTAACCCTTAATGGTGGCAAAGTGAACAACGAGGCAAAAATCATGGGTGAAAACAAAGCCAACATGTATTTGGTTAACAAAGCGCTTAATCGCGACACCTCCCTGCCTGTTTACTTTGGGCACTCCGATTGCCGTGATGTTATCGAAAAATTTGTGGAAAAATACTCACCAATGCTGGGAATTAACCCAAAAGAGCAAGTAATTTGCGACATCGGCTGTGTGGTGGGTTCACATGTTGGGCCAAAATGCTACGGGCTTGTATGGTTTGAAAAATAAAAAAGAAGGCTAAGCCTTCTTTTTAATATCTGTTTGGAATAAATCCCAAAGGTCTAACGCGGTCACTGCAAAATTCAACCATGAATTTTAAGTGGTCGTCTTCTTTTTTGTATCGCACTTTCACCGAACTTGTAAGGCAAACAAAATTGCGCACCACTTTCTCAATTTCATTTTGCAAAAGTTTAAGCATCTCTTCGCCCACATATTGCACATCATTTTTAATTAAACTTTCAAGCCTCTGCATTTTACACCTTCCTTTTAATGTTGCGGCGTATATAACCCATAAAACCACGATATTTCATTTCACAATCAAAAATCTTTTTAGTGCCGTTGTGGATGTTTTCGCAAAGCAGAGTAAACGCACGCGTGGACTCCTGCGAATTTAAATATCCCCCCACAGAACAAGCGCTGCTTATGGCGTCATCTTCTGGAATTACGCCATAAAGTGGCAGCCTAAGCGCCCGCACCACATCTTCCACTCTCAGCATTTCGCCATTGGCAAGCAAATCGCCCCGCATTCTGTTGATTACAAGCCCTTTGCTGGAAAGGTTGTATTCATTCAAAAGGCTGAGCACCTTGTTTGCATCTCGAATGCTTGAAAGGTGCGGTGTAACCACAACAATGGCCTCATTGGCAGAAAAAACCGCGCGATGAAACCCCGCATCAACGCCCGCAGGACAATCTATTAAAATGTAGTCAAAAGAGGAATCCAGCATGTTTAACACACTTTTCACATGCTCGCCCAAAATGCGGGTTTTGCCGCTATAATGTGAAGACGGCAATAAAAACAGGTTTGGAAACCTCACATCCTCCACCAGCGCCTGTTTTGCCCGACACCTGCCCATAATAACATCAGTGATGTCAAAAACCACCTGCTTTTCCAGCCCCATGACAACATCCAAATTGTTTAGGCCGATATCCACATCCACCAGCACTGTTCTAAAACCCAGGGCTGCCAAATTCACTCCGAGATTGGCGCAAATTGTGGTTTTGCCAACTCCACCTTTGCCACTTGTTAAAACAATTTTTCTTGCCATAACTCTCCTCAAACAATAAAATTGTAACAATAGCATATAAAAAAAGAAAGAAAAATTTTGTTGAAGATTTTTCTTTCTTGTCAAATAAATTGTCTTGAATTATGCTAAAACTTTTTTAAGCAAAGCCTCGTCATTTAACAGTTTGCCAGCACCCAAAATTGCAACATTTTCGCCGTCGTCGCTGATTGTGAAATTGTAGGTTAAAGTGCGCTTTAAAAAGTCATCAAGCCCAGTGATTTTGCTTACGCCACCAGTAAAAATCACGCCATTTTTAATTATATCGGCTGAAATTTCAGGCGGAAGAGTGTTGATTGTTACATTTATTGTTCTAACAATCTCCTCCAAAAACGCTTCAAAAACATGCCTGATGTCGCGGCAAGATATGATTTTTGTTTTTGGCATGTTGCTTGCGCCATCCAAGCCCATAACCTCCATGTTGAGGGTGTCATTTTTATAAAGCGAGCCTATTTCATTTTTCACTTTCTCGGCTGTTGGCAAGCCAATTAAAATGCCGTCCTTTGCCATTGCAAGTGAATTTGCAAGTGCAATATCCATGGCTCTGCCGCCAATACCCAGTGTTACGCCTTTTAAGATTGAGCCAAGGTTGACAACAGCGATGTCTGTTGTTGCCCCACCGATGTCCACAATCATGCTGGCTTTTGGAGAAAGTATGTTTACATTGCATCCCAAAAGCGAACACAAAACTGTTGGAATAAGGCTGATTTCATTAAAACCCAGTTTATCAAAAAGTTCGTAATATTTTTTCTTTTCCTCGCCAGTCAATCCACATGGAATTAAAACCAAAATGTTTGAGGATTTTTTATATTTTATTTTCTTCAAAAAGCAAGAAAGCATAATCAGCGTATACTCAAAATTTTCAATCACGCCATTTGCGATTGGGTTGAACACTTCCACCTCGTCCAGAGTTTTCCAAACAAGTTTTTTTGCTTCCTCGCCCACGGCTTTAACTTTATAACCTTCTGTGCTGGTTTCAACCGCAACCAAAGTGGGCTCCTTTAAAACAAAGCCCTCTTCTCTCGCAAAAATTGTTGTGCTTGCCCCGCCTAATTCAATGGCATAATTGTAGCGCATAAATCCTCCTTAAATAAGTTGAAGATTTTTCTTGAAAAACTTTCTGTAATCCTGAGCAACTTTCATGCCCTGCATAATTTCATATGTTGGGTCAGAGTTCACAATCAATTTCATGATGATTGAATCGCCCAGTATATCACATACAACATCTGTTACAACAAGTTTTTTGGAACTGTTAAGTGCAACCGCAAGTTTAACAATCACGCCAAGTTTTCTAACAGCGTTCAAATCTTCATCGGTTAGCAAATCCTTATATTTCATCCACTGTGAAAGGTTGAAATTGTCTGCTGTTTGGCACTCACAAATAAACGCGCCCAAAAGCAAATCTTTTTGGCTTACTCCGCACAGGCCAGAATTTAAAATCACATAAAAACCATGCTTTTCGTAATCTTCAAAGTTGATTTGCTTGCCGCTGTCAAACATGTAAGCAGCCACACGCAGAGGCTTAACATAACTGCGTGGCAACTTGTGCATAACTTTAAGTTGTTTGAAAAGTATGCCAGCCATGTTTGCAACCCTAAGGTTGATTGAATTTTCATCCTTTTTAAACTCATGAATGTTGTCAAAAGATGAGCCAAGCAAATCCGAAAAACGCTCTTGCACATCGCCTGCTATGCTTGCGCTAATCACGCCATCTCTAACATTTGCGGTTGAAACAACAATTTCATGGATGTTCAACTTTTCATATATCGCATTGATAATTGCAAGGCCAGAAAGCAACACATCGGTTCTGTCTTCCATCAAGCCTTTAACTTTTTTAATCTTCTCTAAATCAAGCCCTTTAACAAAGTTTACAACCTTGTTTTCAAGCGATTTGCTTACCGGATAGTTGTTGTCGATGTCAAGCGGATAATGCTCAACTTTTTTTGCAACCCTGCCGAAATTGATAAAAGGATTGCCCACGCCAACAAACGCCTCGTCCTCATCCACATTGAAATTTTTTAAATTCATGCTGGATGAAAACAGCGCCTTCATTTGTTCAAAATCCATTCCAGAATTGTTTATATTTTCATAACCATAAGGCACTATATCAAAGCCCAAAGTGGTTCTTCTGTTGTATTTGATGAAATATGTGCTGTTGGTGGAAATATAAACAATCGCGCCTTTTGAGTTGTCAATTTTTCCCACAACAGAGGTGTAAATGTTTTTAACAACATCCTCATCACTCAGGAATGAAAAACCAAGCCCTGTGTTGTTGTAAATCTCTTCAAAAAAGCCGCGTTGGTTGCGTGCCTGCGAAATAATATTGTTGGAAACGCAAATTATTTTTTGCACCCCATTTTCTTCAACTATATTTCTGTAAAGTTTAAGAACATTAACAGTGTCGGCAATGGTTTTTGGTTTTAACAATTTTTCTTCATTTATGTCTTTTGAAATATTGGCAGCATCACTTTCCTGCCTAACAAGCCTGCTTCTTCCATTTTGAGTTTCATAGATTGAAAGTATTGTGCTTGCCCCAGCCAATTCAATTATTGCAACTTTTTCCATACAAACCTCTTCTTAGTCTTCACTTATTGCGCTTACTGGGCAACTAGCCTTACAAGCGCCACATTTAATGCATTTTGATTTGTCAATAAAAGCCTTGCCTTTTTTATCAAAAGAAATGGCTTCTACTGGGCATATGGCAACACATGTGCCACAACTGATACATTTTTTAGGATTGACAATCATTTTTAGCACCTCTTACGGGTGTATTATAGCATAACAAAGGTGGTTTTGTCCACCTTTTTTGACAAAACTTTTATTTTATAACAGCCTTTTTATGCTTTTTGTTTTTTAAGCGCTTTAATAAA
>CALVTD010000015.1 GCA_944359935.1 uncultured Clostridia bacterium
CCAACTGTTACAGCCTTGTCAAGTATGTCTATTACAAGCCCGTTAAGTGTGCTGCCGTCAATCTGTAAGCCGTTTTGGTTTACAAAGTCACTGACTGTTTCACTTACTTCTGTAAAGTTTGTAAGCGACAGTGTTCCCCATGTGCCTGAGGTGCTGGATATGGTGATTACCCAGTTGCCACCAGTGTATGCAAGTGATGCACTTGGCACTTCATTGTTAAACACATGTGTAATTGACCCACTAACCTCCGCTTGCAATGTAAGGTCTGCAATGGCATTGATTGTAAACAGGTCTGCCCCGCTGTTTGCAAGTGAAACGGTGTAGTTAGGGTCTTGTGATTGTGCGGAAATGATGTCGTATGTTCCAACATTTTCGCCCGCCTCTCTGGTGAACTCCACCGAGAAGGTTTCATCGCCAACCCCGCCGCTTATGCCTGAAACAACTCTTCCTGCATAAACATCGGTGTCAAGTTGACCATATGTTTTTGAAAGTGCAAAGTTTGTGCCATTAAGTTCAATGTTCTTCGCCGTGATTACAAGCACGTTGCTGTCGCCATCAAATGTAAATCCGCCTGGATAGTTGGCGTTTGTTCCAGTTGCAACAAGATAGTAAGTTCCAACATCCTCTACCGATGCGTTTAAGTTGAACTCTATGCCCGAAAGCGTTCTCTCTGTTGCAGTGATTGGCCTGTTGGTGTCGCCAACAACTTCTTCAAAGCCAGTCAGCGTGAAGTCATGCTGCTCACCGTCAACTGTAACCCTGATGGTGAATGTGCCATCGCTGAACAATTTTTCAACGCTGCTTTCTTTTGCGCCATCGTAAGTTTGGGTTACTGCCTCTCCCGTTAACTCGGCAGAAATTTGCAGGCCGGCCTGAGCTCTGATTTCAAACCATTTATTGTCTGCTGGAATTGTTACGTTATAATTGTCGTCATCCCAATCAGCAACAAACAAGTTGTAAGTTCCAACATTTTCGCCCTCAACTGTGCCTGCGCCCTCTCTTGTGAAGGTTACTTCAATTTCTTCGCCTCTAATTCCGTCTATTGTTGCGGTGAGGGTTGGGTCGTTTGATGCGTAGGTTTTGTTAAGGTTTACAACATCGTCGTGCGTTACTTGAACGTCATATGCTGTAATATCCACTGTGATGTTTGTGGCAAACACAAATCCGCCTGGATAGTTGTCGTTTGCAAAACTTGTAACTGTGATTGTGTAGGTGCCAACATCTCTTGCCGTCCTGTCAAAGCCGAGCACAAGATTTGCAAGAAGTTCTTCTGTAACTGTGGCATCCACACCGCCAGTTGTAAAGTTCTCTTTAAAGCCTGTAAAGGCAATAACTTCGCTTGCAGAACCATTTGAAACTGTGATTTGCCATGTGTTTGAATTTACATATGATAGTTGCAATGAAAGTTCTTGCGCGCTGTATGTAAGTTCAATTTCTGTCTTGTCAGTCGTTCCAGTAAGTGTCAAACCTTCAACGGCGGTGATTGAATACCACTCGTTTGGAGTTGATACTGCTGCTACATCATAGTTATCATCAGTTGTGGTTGCATTTGTGATTTGGTATTCACCCACATCACTTCCCGCTTCCCTCGTGAAGGTGATGTCAAAGGTGTAGCCATTCACGCCTGTAACACTTCTTGTAAATGTGTTTGTCTTGCTCTCTTCACTGCCATATGGTGTTGTAAAGTTAGCACTAGATGATGACACTGTGAAGGTTGCTTTTGTAATTTCAATCACATCAGTGTGTCCGCTTGTAAATGCAAAGCCTGATGGATAGTTAGGGTTATTTAACTGGGTTGTGATTGTGAGGTCATACTCTCCAACTGTTACAGCCTTGTCAAGTATGTCTATTACAAGCCCGTTAAGTGTGCTGCCGTCAATCTGTAAGCCGTTTTGATTTACAAAGTCACCAACTGTTTCACTTACTTCTGTAAAGTTTGTAAGCGACAGTGTTCCCCATGTGCCTGAGGTGCTGGATATTGTGATTACCCAGTTGCCACCAGTGTATGTAAGTGATGCACTTGGCACTTCATTGTTAAACACATGTGTAATTGACCCACTAACTTCCGCTTGCAATGTAAGGTCTGCAACGGCGTTGATTGTAAACCAATCTCTGTCGCCGTCCACAGCGCCACCTGCAAGGGTTACGGTGTAGTTGTTATCCTGAGATCGCGCGGTTAAAATTGCATAATTGCCAACATTTTCGCCCTCTTTTCTGGTGTAAAGCACGTTGAATGGTTCATTGTTCACGCCATTTATTTGTTTAACAAGCCCGCTTGTGAATGCACTTGCGTCTGTCTGCCCATAAGTTTTTTGGAAAGAAGAGTTACCCGCATTAAGTTCAACGTTATAAGGTGTGATTGTTAAAACATTTGTGCTGTTTTCAAACACAAAACTTGAATAGGTGTCTGTGCGGCCACTTGCAACAATTGAATATGTTCCCACATCCTTTGCAAATTTTTCAACTGAGAAAGTTATTCCATCAAGCATGTTTGAGGCGATGTCGCTAACTTCCTCTTCCCTATTATCCTCGTTTGTGTTGATTGCATTAAAGTCGCCCAAAGTGAAGGTTGCAAACTCACTGCCGTCAGCATATTTAACAGTAAATGTGAAGTTTTGAGTGTCTTCATTCCAAGTTACTTCAACATTTTGTTGTAATGAAATGCCGTTATACACATGGCTGACTGGGTCGCCTGAAAGCGTTCCTCTCAAAACCAGACCAGTGAGCGCCGTGATTTCAAACAAATCATTGCCGGAGGCTGGATTGATAACTGCGGTGTAGTTGTCATCCTGTGAGGTTGGGGTTAACAAGTCGTAAGTTCCAACTCTTTCGCCCTCAACTGTGCCTGCGCCCTCTCTTGTGAAGGTTACATAAACTTGTTTGCCATTAAGGCCCTCAAACTGAGCCTTAAGGGTTGGGTCGGCTGAGCCATATTCTTTTGTGAACAATGGGTCTTCGCTTGAAATAGTAAGCGTTGCCGGATTGATTGTAAGGGTTACTGTTTGGTTGCTTGTAAAGATAAATCCGCCTGGATAATTTGGATTTGTGCACTGTGCAACAATCGCATACTCTCCAACATTTTTAGAGATGTTTTGCAGCGAGAATGTGATGCCGTCTAAAACATCCTCAGTAAGTTGTGAGATTGTAAGTGCACTGTCGTCAAATGTGCCTTCATAAAGGTTGTTGAACAGTTCTTGAATGTTTGAAAGCGTAATTTCAATTTCTTCATCACTGTTTGAAATTACAAGTTTGAACGCGCCATCTTCAAACACTTTTTGTATTGTTGGAACGGTTGCGTTGTAGGTGAGAGAAACCTGCGTTTGACTTGGCGATGCACTGATTTGCAAACCCTCATAAGCGGTGATTGTGAACGCTGCCCCAGATGGGATTACAATGTCGTTGTAGTTGCCTCTTAAAGCCTCATCTTTAACAACAATGTTTTCAATGTTGTATGAGCCAACATTTTCGCCTTGCGCTCTTGTGAATTGCAAGGTTACAGTTTCGCCCGCGCCCTGAACCTCTTTTTCAAGCAGAGGGTCGCTGTCGCCATATGTTTTGGTGAAGGAAGCCTCAGTTGGTGAAACCGTAATGGTTGCCTTTGTGATTTCAAGACAGTCTTCGCCGCCAACTAAAACAACACTGCTGTAATTTGCGTTTGTTCCACTTAACTGAATTGTGTAAGTTCCGGCATTTTTATCTGGAGTAACAACCACAAATGTGATGCCTGCAAGGGTGTTTGCAGTTGGAGTGATTGTTCTATCAGCGATGCCTGTGCCGTTTTCCACAAAATTTGAAAGCGTAAATCTGCCAAACACTTCTGCGCCTCTGTAAACAGTTAGCGTCCAAGTGCTGTCCTGTGCGTTAAACGCTGCAACAACCTCGGCATTGAGGCTTTGAGCGTTATAAACTTGTGAAAGTGAGCCTGTTATACTTACAGAAAGTTCAAGGTCTGCCACAGGGTCGATGATAAACCATTCTGGCGTGCCATTTAAAACTGCCGTATAGTTGGAGTCGGTTGAAGTTGCTGAAAGAAGCATATAACTTCCAACGTCCTCACCTGGCTCTCTTGTAACAGTGATTGCCACATCTTCGTTTGTTTGGTCGTCATGAATAGTAATTTGAAGAGGTGAAGCATCTGCTGTTCCATAAGTTTTTCTTATGGTTGCATTTTCTTCTGTGAGTGTGATTGGTTTTGGCGTGATTTCCAAAACTTGATAGTTAGGGTTGTTTAATGTAAATGACGCCGAAGAGTCTTCCGTTGTTCCACTAACTGACAGAGTATAATTTCCTACATTTGCGGATGCGCGGCTGATTGTGAATGTTAAGCCATCCAACATGCCGTCGTAAGCATCAATAACTCTGTTAAAGCCGTCTGCTGTTGTTTCGGTGAAGTTTGAAAGCGTGATTGTGCCCCAAACCACTTCCCCACTGCTTATTGTCAGCGTGATTACATTCTGTCCCGCTGTGAAAGATGGAGTGATTGACATTGGAGCAGTTGCATCGTAAACATGTGAAACAGTTCCGCTTACGGTTGCGTTAAGCACCAAGCCCTCTCTTGCAGTGATTTCAAGATAAGCCTGTTGCAAGGATGCAGTGTAGTTGTTATCCAATGACAACGCCCTTACAAGTGCGTGTGTGCCAACAGTCTCACCAGCAGGCGTGCCAGCGTCATCTCTTGCGAATGCAACGCTAACGCTTTCGCTGAATTGGCTTATTATGTTGGTTGTGAAGTTTACAGTTGTGTCATTTTCTCCATATTCTTTTGTAAACAATGGAGAAACTTCGTTGATTGTAAGAGTTGCAGGTGTGATTTGAACGGTTATGTTTGCGCTGTTTGCAAACACAAATCCACCTGGATAGTTAGCGTTTGTGCCAGATGCAACAATGTTGTAAGTGCCAACTTTTTTGCTTACATTTTGAATTGAGAATGTGATGCCATTTAAGGTTGCGCTGGTAACGGCATCCATTGTCTCATCCTGAGCAAACTTTTCAACAAAGTTTGTAAGCATGATTTCTTGGCGTTGAGAGCCGCTTGTAATCACAAGTTTATATGATGAAGAGTCAACATATTCAAGTGAAATTGATGGGGTTTGTGCATTGTATTCAAAAGTAACCTTGGTTACAGATGCGGTTGCTGAAATGCGCAAGCCGTCATAAGCGTTGATTGTGAAAATCACTCCGTTTGCAATTTCAACATTGTAGTTGTCAACCAAATCTTTATCTCGAATTTCTGCGTTTGTGATTGGATATGTTCCAACATCCTCACCTGCTTGTCTTGTGAAGAGGATGTTCACACTTTCGCTGCCGGCACCAGCAACTGACCAAAGCATGGTTGGGTCTTCTTCGCCATAGGTTTTGCTGTCCTCGCGAATGTCGCTTTGAACAATTGTTATTGTCGCTTTTGTGATTTGAATGCAGTTTTCGCCGTCTTCAAGAGTGATGCCCTCATAGTTAGCGTTTGTGCCAGATGCAATTATTGAATAAGAGCCAACATGTTTTTGAGGGTTTTGAATTGTGAATGTCATGCCAGAGAGTGTTGTTGCGTTTGGTGTGATTTCTCTGTCGATATCCTGCGTTGTGCTTACCTCTTTAAAATCACTTAAAACAAACACTTTCCAAACTATTGAGCCGCTTGAAACGGTCAGCCTCCACTGTCCGCCAACAAATGCTGCTGCAACTGTTGCATCAGGAGCGGTTGCATCATATGTGCGAGAGTAAACCTCGGTGATTGACGCTTGAATGAACAAGTTTTCAATTGCAACAATTGTAAACCATTCTGCGCTATCTGGCAGCACAGGGTTATAGTTATTGTTGTCAAAAGTTGCGGTTAAATAGTTGTAAGTTCCAACATTTTCGCCCGACTCTCTGGTGAATGTTACATTAAATGTTTCACCAGTAGATTCAACTGTAATCTCTTTTGTAAGGTTGTCTGCCTCGCCATAGAATTTGGAGATTGCAGAGTTTTCTTGGTTAAGTTCAACATCCAGTTTTGTGATTGAAACCACGCGTGAAGAGGAGTTGTTGATTGAGAATTTTGCACCTGAATAGGTTGCCTTGCCAGAAACTGCAATGGTGTAAGAGCCAACACCTCCTGTGCCGTTAACTGTGAATGTAAGGCCGTCCAACATGCCGTCAAATGCATTCACTGTTCTGGAAAGCCCGTCGGTTGATGTTTCTCTAAAATTACTGAGGCTGAGCGTGCCAAGCCACTCGCCTGTGCCTTGAACGGTAAGATTAAAGCCGTTTGATGCTTGGTCATATTCCACTGCAATGCCTGTAGACGGGGCGTTGTTGTAAACATGGGTTACACTGCCGCTGAGGTCTGCGCTAAGAGTCAAGCCCTCTCTTGCCGTGATTGTAAACCAGTTGTTATTGCTTGGAACAGTGAGAATGTAGTTTGTTGCAGCACTGCCAGATGCGGTTGCGCTTTCAATATCATAAGGGCCAATTGCTTCGCCTGGCTCTCTTGTGAATGTTACAGTAAATGTTTCGCCGTTAACGCCATTCACGGTTCTGCTTAAAGTTGGGTCGCTTGAACCATATGTTTTTGTGAAGGACGCATCCTGCTCAGTTAAAGTGATTGGAGCCTGCGACACTGTGATTGTTATTGTTTTTGTGCCTGCAAGGTTATAGATGTTTTGTGGGTTGTAGTCATTGCCCGTGTAATCAAACAGGCTGAAAGTCAACGTGTATTTGCCTGCATCCCTGATTGATGTTACACTTGAACCATCTTTTTGCAGAGATGTGATAATCAACTTGTCGCCGTCAGCCACTGCATTGTTGTTGAGCGCTTCGCTTACGCTCATGCTGTAAGGCTGGCTGCCGATTGTGTAGCCTATTTGATAAGTTAAAGCAAAGTCTTGATTGTTGTAAGTTAAGTTTTCGGTTGAAGAGTTGGTGATAGTAAGGTCAACCTTATTAAATGTAACGGTGAAAGTAAGTTTTTGTGAGGTTACAGAAGTGTAGCCATTTTGGCTTGCAGTAACCTCAACTGCATACTCGCCATTCCCTGCTGTGGTTGAAACCATTGAAGAGATTTCTTGATACTCTTCGCCAACAAGCCTGAACCATTTATATGAATAAGATATTGCTTCGTTTGAGTTTGTAAGTGAGATGTTTGCAATCAAACTGCTAAGGTTTAATCCGTCTGCGCTTGCATCTTGGTTAACATCGCTCACGCTTCCAACAGGCGCTGCCAGGCTGTAATGTGCCACCAGTGAAGTTGTTGGAGTTGCCGCAAATGTAACCACACCGCTTTCGTCAACTGTTGCACCTTGTGCTGATGTCCACTCGGTGAGTGTGTAAGCATTTGGTGCAGTGTTTGAAACTTGATAGTTGGTGTTAGAGAAGTTTACAAATGCATTGCCACTTGCAAGGCTTGCGTTCGAGCCTTGGTCTGTTACAGAAGAAATTGTAACATAGGTTGCATCTGCATACACTGCAACATACTGCTGTGTGTCGCCAGTGCCGCTTGCGTTGATGCTAAGCGGTGTTGAAAGGTCGCTAGCAAATGTTGAAGCGCCAGTAAGCAAGTCGCGATAATAATCCTCGCCTTCCTGCCACTGAACAATTGAAAGCAAGTGCCTGTTTAGGGCTGGTGAGAGCGATTGTGCCGCAACTGTAACATCGGTTACATATGAGGTTGCATAAAGGATAGGCGCTCTTGTGCCGTTATCTACAATCTGGAACACGAATGTTCCGTTGCTTGAATAGTAAGTTTCTTGGTCAAGGCTAACTGAAATATTTTTGGCGCTGCCGCCAATTTCCACCCTAACCGATGAAATTGATATGTTGTAATTTTCGCCTTCGGTGATGTTTGAAACATCAATTCCGTCACCTTTTGCGTTTGCAGAGATTGCAACAGAATCAAACTCCACTGCTGTGGTTGAAGAAGCCGCCACAATTTCAAACTCGCCGTCAATGTAAAGCAGCAAGTTGTCAAGGTTGAGGTCTGTCGTCTGCATGCCAGAAGGCGCGTCTGTTACAACAAATGTGCCGTCTTGATTTTCAACTGTGAAGTAATTTGTATCATCTACATAAGCGCGGAAAGATGTTACTGTAAGGTTGCCGTTTAAGAATGAGTAAACACCTGCTGCGCCGGAAGAGGTTGAAACCTCGGCAACAATTTGGGTTAACTCATCCGTGTAAGCATACTCTGCGCTAAGTTCAAAGGTGTATGGGTTGCTTCTTTCAATGCCAGTGGTTTCTGTCATTGTAAGAGTTGTAAGCCCTGGGAAGATGTATTTTCCAATTATACCATCTTGATAAGCCGTTGGAACATAGTATTTTCCGTCATATATAATCAAATTAGTAAAATTGTTAGCATCTAATTCGCCAACTTCACTTACAACTTCAATTGCAAGATCATAAACGCCAGTTTCGGTTTGCAGTTCAAATTGGGTGTTCCCATCATTATACGTTACAAAATAATGCTCATCACCAAGCGAAACCAAACTATTGCCTTCATACAATGTAACGCTACTAAATGCTGCTGTTCCATCATAAGTTTTGCTTAACATTTGGACTGCTGTTAATGACATTACGAACAGCATACCCTCATTGCTTGACAAGTTTGAAGACATCCAATTTGTGAAAGCCTCAACTGAAGCAAAGTTTGTGTTTACATATTCGTAAGTAGCCGCGTCATAGAAACTTGAAATGTCACTTCCAACGGTTTGATAAGCATTTATTATAACATCCTTGTAATTTTCATTCACCACTAAATACATCAATGGTATTTTAACTGATAAGAATTGTGCAATTGTGCCGCTTTCTCTATATCCGTTTTCTGTCATCCATTGTTCAAATTCTTCGTAATTGCTTGATGAAGCAAGTGCGGCCAATATGCCATCTTCATCGGCAAAATTATCAATTACATCATCAAGAAGGCTAAGCCAATTTTGCCAAATTACAAAATATTCGTTTCCTTCGCCGCCCATAGAAACATTTATTGTCGCCTTGTTAATTGTAACCTCTGTGCTTGCAGAGATTGACAAAGGCTGAGGCGCAATGCCTTCCACATTGATTGAAGAGGTGTCTGTGAGTGTGAAAGTTACTTCATAAGTTCCGCTTTGAGAAACATTTTGAATTTCTGGGCCATAGATGTGTGCCGTGCCAGAGAATGGGCCGTCGTTATACTGCCATGTATAGTTTGAAATTGTAACACCAGCATTTGATGGCAGGTTTGTTTGTGAAGAAGATAATGGATAACTTGTTCCATTTGCAGTTACTGAAACATTGAACACAACGTTTTGTGCGTCATATGTTTTGGTGTTTGCAGAAACGGTTGCAGAGTATGCAGCCTCATCAAATTGCCAGCCCGCGTAAATGTAAACAACAGGGTCAGTGGTGCTGTCAAAGTTTGCATATGCAAAGTTTGTGGAATTTAAGATGTCTGCGTCACTAACCTCTTTAACATATTGATAGGTTGTGCCTTCTCCTGTTACACTTGGCACCATATAATGCCATGCGTCAAAGGTGAAGCCTTCCCTCTGCACTAACCCAGCCAAAGTGGCAAGGCCGTTTTCGGTGTAATCGCCAAATGTACCGATTGAGCCATCATAGGTTACATTCACATTCATGGTGTTAGAGCCGGAAACATTTCCACCATTAAAGTTGATTTGAACAACATATGATTGGTTTGTCCAACTTGCATTTAAGGTTCTGTCGTTTGCAGTTTGATAGATGTCGGTTGCGTTAACTCCCCAGCCTGCAAAAACATATCCCTCTTTTGTGATTGTTGGAAGAGTGCCAATAGCCTGTCCATACACAACATTTTTGTAGTAGCCGCCCTCATCTTGCAAAAGATTTGAGGTGTTAAGCGTTTCGCCAGCATTTTGGTTGAAATAAAGTTTGTAGGTGTTTGCAGTGTAGGTTCTGTTTACAGTGATTGTTCCACCAGATGTCAAATAATCCAAAATGCCCGAGAAGTTTGTGAAATCAATCAAATATCTTCCGTCACTTAAAATTCCTTCATCTGTAACGCTGTGAGGTTCCGAACTCAATGTGAATGTCCAGCCGTTTGGCGTATGTCCTGTTTTTTCAAACGCGCCTATTGCATAGGTGATGTCAAAGCCCTCGCCGCCATAATAATAATAGGTGTGGGCTGATGTAGCGCTCTCCTGCCCGCTTACAACACTGCCACCCTCGCCTGCTGCTGCTTGAACATAGATTGTGTGTTGGGTAACGATTGGATAAAGCGTCCAGCCACTGTGGTCAAAGAACACACTTTCAGCGTTCTGGCCTTTTTCAAATGTTATGTTTTGATAGCCCGAAATGCTGTTGCCAGAGGTTGTAATAAGATATGCAGTGCCAGTTTTGTCTTTCCAAGCTTTGTATGCGTCTGCCGCATTGTCAGCGCTTGAAAGAATGTATCTTCCGCCTGTGTAGCCCTTTTGAACTGTGAATGAAATTGCGCCAACAGTTGGGCTTGAATAGGTCAGTGACAAAGAGTTTGTGTTTGGAGTGCTCAGCGATGTGCCTTTGTCATGCGCATTGCCAGAGCCGTCATAGTTTTCAATTAAAGTGCCGTTTGCAACTGCAAAAGTTGCAGTTTTCCCTCTTACAACAGCATAAACCGTCATGTTTGAGGTTCCCGCGGTTATCTGGGCGTTGTTTTGATTTGAAATATACTCACCGTTGGAATAGTACCAACCAACAAATTCGTAATAGTTAGAAACAATGTTGTATGAAAGAGTGATAGTGTCGCCAAATTTATAATTTTCAGTTGCTGTAATTTCAATAACAGAACTCTCGTCTGTCACGCCGCTGCCATTCAGGGCTTTTATGCTTGTAAAGTTGGAAGCGGTTGAGCCCTCACCCGACCCACTAACGGTTGCAAACCTGCCGCCATAGGTGGCTGTGTATTGCCTTGCGGTGTAAGAAACTGTAATTCTAAACACTGCGCCGCCTGGGATAACATTTTGTCCTGACGGAGGGTTGATGTAATATGTGCCGTTGCCGCCTGAAAGAGTGCCATTTGTGGTTGTTTCAAGAGTAACAGTGCCCGCGTTAAAATAAGCGTTGCCGGTTGTGGTTATGGTAACCAAGTTTGAAGGCGTGAAGTTATCCCACTGCGCGTCACTGCTTGTGGTTACTGTTCTCTCGCCGTCTGTGATGGTAACCTCTGGAAGTTGAACGCCTGATGCATACGCGGTGGCGTCATAATCTAAAATGATTGTAAATGCTTTTGCCCTTGCAGTGATTGTTAAGGTTTGAGCTGAACCAAAGGTATTAACCGTAACTGGGAATGTTGCCACATCGTTAGAGGCAATGGATGGTGTTCCAACTGTTGTAAAGGCAGAAGAAACATTATGTGAAGCATATTCATATCCATTTGCTGGTGTTGCAACAATGTTAAATGTTTCGCCAATTCTTGTTGTAATTATGTTGTTGGATATGGTTGTATATCCAGTTTGTCCTGAAAGTGAAATTGTAAAGTTTTGTGCGGATACATTAAGTGAAATCTGCTCTCTTTCAATAGGAATAGTTACAACTCCGCCACTGGTAAGCAATCCGCTAATTGCCACTGAGTAAGCACCATCTGTGCCACCTGAAAGTGCCGCACTGCCCTGGTTGCTGGAAGCAGAAACCGCTCTATAACCTGCTGGAAGAGTGAAAGCAAAAGTCAAGTTTTGGTCTGCAATAGCCCTGAATGTGTATTCACCCAATGTCGAGGTTGTTGTAAGTTCCAAATCTGGTGAGTTAACTGGTTCGCCGTCTCTATAAACAATGCTAAGGTCTGTCATAGCATCCAAACTTGCACCAGTATCTGTTGAGTTTGTGAACCTGATTGTCGCGTTAGAAACCTGTCCCACCCAAGTTGAATTAAGTGTTACGTTTGCAGAACTCCAAGCGTTCACTCTGCTTCCACTTGGATATTGTGGATTGTCAACGACATTCCAACTTTCATCGTAACTTATAGAATTAGTGTAATAATGTGTTGAATTTTGATATAAATCTGTAAGATAATATCCTTCTCTTGCCTGCTCAATTTGTTCTACTGCACTTTCCCATGTGGAGTTTGCACCGATTGTGATTTGCGCAACTTGCACAGTGCCGCCTGCGCCGTTATCTCTCACAACTGTAATCGTATAGGTTAAATCTGCAAGCACTGCATCCATATAATGATAGGATGAAGCAAGTGTTGAAATGTTGATATCTCCAACACTGGTGTAGGTTTGTGAGCCTCCGCCAAGCGTCCACCCAGTAAGTTTTTTGCCAACATTTGGCTGAATAACTGGCTGTCCGTTTGCCGCTGCGCTGTCATTTTCCTGAGGAAGTTCGCTGTAATAGCGGCTTGAATAAACTGTTAAAGCGGTTCCATCTGTGTTTAACGCAATTTTGTAAGGCGCAATAGAAGTGCTGGTTGATGCGCCTTTTTCATAAATGGTTGCGTTAGCCGCGTTTCTTATATAAATAGAATGCCCCGCCGATATTGGCTGTGATGCCGGATTTGCATAATCAAATTGGGCAACTATTGTGTCGCCGCCATGCGTTGGGTCGAAGTTTACACCTGGAATATATGTAGTGCCGTTGGCAGTGAATGTATCACCGATATAATATCTAACATTAGCACCAACTGTTCCAATTGTTTTTAAAGGACGGTTGTAATCAATGGTTCCAGAAAGAGCATAACTTAAATCATAAATGTCTAAAAGCACAGCATTTTCAACATACCCAATAAGTCTGCCTGCCGTTTCAGGATTTGCAACATAGTCAGAAAAAGCAAAATCATCCAAAACAAGGTCGTAAATCATGGCTGGGTCACTTGACGAATCTCCTGCAACCTTACCAAATAAACCAAGGTTTTCATCTGCCGCTCCCTCAAAACCAGAAACCAAGCCAGTAATCATATGCCCGTTTCCGTTAAACTTTCCGCTGAATGGATTTGCTGTTGTTCCAATAGGCGTCCAAATCACGCTGCTTTGTTGAAGGTTGATGTCTGCGCCAAGTTCAAAGTTTCTATCTGCCCAAGTAGCGTCTCCCTCAACGGAAATTTTAAAAGATAAAGCAGTGAGTTGTTCTGCGGTTGAAATAACATAAAAAGTTTGACCATCATAATTTTTTGTGGCCAAAGTTGATAACACATTGTCTGCATCGGCTGCCTCTACCGTGGTAGATCCGCCTCCCTTAGTTTGTGAAAGTGCTGGAAGCACCACCGCAAGCGCCATCCCAAAGGTGAGCAGTGCAAAAGCAACTGCCAAAAATATGTTTAATAATCGTTTCGACCTTGTCATAAACAACCCCTTTTTGATGAATTCAAATTGTGTCACAATTCGACATCTTTACAAATAAAAGTATAGCACAAACGCAAGTTTTTAACCAAATATTTCGAGCCTTTTTTGTATTATTTTTTATAATTATTTATTTTGCGAAAAGGCTTAAAAAATAACCGACATAAATCGATTATTTTAAATTTTAAAAAATTAAAAATTGCAATATTTTTGCATTTTTTTGTATTTTTTTCGTATTTTTTGTTATTTTTTTGAATATTTTTAAATTTTTAATAAAAAAAATCGCAACAAGTGCGATTTTTTTAGCGCTATTTTTTCACCTTTGCAAAAAAGTTTTAACCTCTTTTATTGTTGGCATGCCTGTTTGTGCGCCCAGTTTTGAAACCTTCAAACCGGCACAAACATTTGCAAATTCAACTGCATTTTTAAGTTTTGCGCCCTCTATAAGCGCATCTATAAGCCCTCCTAAAAAGGCATCACCCGCACCCGTTGTGTCCACAACAGGGGTGTCCACTGCCGGCAAGTGCACAATCTCGCCATCCTCATACACATATGCCCCGCGCTTACCAACCGTCAAAACCAGCCTGCCCGCATAATCAATCAGCGCCTGCTTTTGGCTTTTAAAGTTTGGCAAATGCTTAATCTCTGTTTCATTCACAACAATCAAATCAGCGTTATCCAGCAAAGTTTTATCAAATTTCATGATTGGAGATGGGTTTAAAATGAATTTTATGTTGTTTTTCTTACAAATTTGAGAAACAAACAACACCGCTTGCTGCGGCACTTCCAATTCCGCCACAATGCAGTCGCATTTTTTTATTTCGTTTTCAATTTTTTGCAGATATTCTTCATCAACCGCATTATTTGCACCAGGCACCATAACAATCATGTTTGTTTTTTGTGATGAAAAAATTGTTGCAATACCACCAATTTCACCGCGCAATTTTTTTACATGCTTAACGTCCACCCTTTCCTCTTTAAGGTTTGCAAGTGCGCGCCTTGAAAATTCGTCATCGCCAACCGCACCAAACATTACAACTTGTTTGCCAAGCCTGGATAGCGCAACTGCCTTGTTTGCGCCTTTTCCGCCAAACTGAGTTGAAAAAGATTTCCCAACAATGGTTTCGCTTTCTTTTGGCAACACATTTGTGGTTGCAACAAAGTCTGTGCTAATACTTCCCAAAACCCCAACTTTTTTCATAATTTATCCTCCAAATGTGGTTTTTAATATAAAATTTTTAACTTTTTGATAATTTTTAGGGACAAAAACCAAATTTTTCCCTTTTTTATTTATTTCGCAAAAACACTGTCCATAGCGCTTATCTTTTTTGTCATTATTTATTTTTATGTCGCATTTCAATGTTTTAAACAAATTCGGCTTTAACAAAAATGCCGCGGCGCAACTATCGTGCAAAGCAAAACCAAAAGGCACGCTACCGTCTTGAAGATTTAAAAATATTTTCTTCAAAATCTCCGCATGCTCAGCATCCTTTAAAGATGCCAAAATCTCATCATCACAAACGGGCATGTTGTTTGCATTCTCAATTGGGCTGAGATAAATTTTCAAGCCGCTTTCCACCACACTTTTAGCCGCATCAATATCCCATGCAAAATTATACTCTGCAAACGGCGTTATGTTGCCAATTCCAGATATACTTCCGCCCATTATTATTATTTTTGCTATTTTTTTAACAATTTCTGGATGTTTTTTTATCAAAAGCGCAATATTTGTAAGCGGACCTATTGCCACCAAAGTTATCTTTCGTTTGCTTGAAGACAAAATTTTATAAATTTTTTCCTCTGCTACTTCTGTGGTGAACTTGGCATCACTTTGCTTTTCAACCTTCAATCCGCCCAGCCCACCTTCGCCATGAACATCGCTGGCATCAAGTTTTCTTTCACCATAAAGCGGCTTGCTGGCACCCACAGCCACAGACACCCACCTGGTTGCAAAATTTCTCAAAATAAAAATAGTGTTGTTGCAAACATTTTCAATCTTTGAATTCCCCGCAACAGTGCTCACAAGGCTGAGGCGCACTTTTTGCTGGTTTTTAAGCAGCATGATTAGCGCGCTTGCATCGTCTACACCGATATCACAATCCAAAATAACATTTTTCATGTTTATATTATATTAAATTTATTTATTTTTTCAAAACAAATCGCAGTTGCGCTTCTCTATCTTTTTACAATTTACGCTTCAATCTGTATGAGATAAAATTTTGACCTTTTTTTAATTTGTTTTTTTATGTTTTTTTGATAGAATTTATTTAAGGAGGAGAAAAATGACAGCAGAAGAATTTGCAAAAGAGTTTATAAATGATATACCTGATAGGAAAACAAAAATAGATGACACATTAACCGTTTTTTCCATGAGCGTTTATGCAGATGACCCAGAATTAAAAATTTTACGAAAAGAACTTAATAAAGCTGGTTATAAACTCATATTAGAAAAACCAAGTAAAAAACCATACGAGCAAGAATGGCGTTTGGTAAAAATTTGAAAACAATTAAAACATAGTGCTCAACTGCCTTAAAATGCTGAAAAATTTTTTAAATAAAAACCGCAATAAGTAACATCCATGCTTATATCTCTTGTTTATAAGCACAAAATCAATATTTTTTATATTTTTTTAAATAAAAACTTGATTGTTTTGCTTTAATAGATTATAATATCTTTAAATTCAACCAAGCCCAAAAGGCAATTATCTTGTGGAAACACAGCACGGGGGTTGAATTTTTTATTGGTTAAATTTTGATCTTTGTTTTAATTTAAAAAATCAATTATTTTTGCAACAATTTTAGTTCCCTAATTTTATTTGGTATGGCATAATGAGCAGAATAACAATTCAATCGTTGTAGGCATTTTAGTTCCATAATTTTATTTGGTATGGTATAATAAAAGGCCAAGAATTTTACAAGAAACCTTTATTTTAGTTCCCTAATTTTATTTGGTATGGTATAATAAGGCCGGCTGTAATGGGAATTAGGAAAATATTTTAGTTCCCTAATTTTATTTGGTATGGTATAATGTCGCATCTATAAAAAATCCAGACATAGAAATTTTAGTTCCCTAGTTTTATTTGGTATGGTATAATAATCAATTAAGCCGGTGGAAGCCTTGTCAGATTTTAGTTCCCTAGTTTTATTTGGTATGGTATAATCAAGCGTTTAAATTTCCCAGAAGCGCTGAAATTTTAGTTCCCTAGTTTTATTTGGTATGGTATAATAAGTTTTCAGTTGACGCGACCTCGCCCTCGATTTTAGTTCCCTAGTTTTATTTGGTATGGTATAATAAGTTTTCAGTTGACGCGACCTCGCCCTCGATTTTAGTTCCCTAGTTTTATTTGGTATGGTATAATGCAGTGGGTAGTATTTAAAGTGTCCCCACCATTTTAGTTCCCTAGTTTTATTTGGTATGGTATAATACACAGCAAGTAAATGCTTTGAACCTTGCAATTTTAGTTCCCTAGTTTTATTTGGTATGGTATAATATAATTCCGCCTTCTGGCGACATAATTATAATTTTAGTTCCCTAGTTTTATTTGGTATGGTATAATTCAAAGAACTTTTAACGGCTATAACTTCTAATTTTAGTTCCCTAGTTTTATTTGGTATGGTATAATAAAATGCTTTTATACCTTAATTTAAAATACATTTTAGTTCCCTAGTTTTATTTGGTATGGTATAATTTACTGTCTTTAACTGGCGCAATAGACATGATTTTAGTTCCCTAGTTTTATTTGGTATGGTATAATATTTCAACAGAATGATCATTATCAGGTTGTATTTTAGTTCCCTAGTTTTATTTGGTATGGTATAATATAAACGCACATGCAAAAGAGCGAAAGCCAATTTTAGTTCCCTAGTTTTATTTGGTATGGTATAATTACAATATTATCAACCAAAGACACAGCAGGATTTTAGTTCCCTAGTTTTATTTGGTATGGTATAATCTGAAATATCAAATACAGTCAATGGATTGAATTTTAGTTCCCTAGTTTTATTTGGTATGGTATAATAAACAGTGCTTGATAATTGTATGGGAAGTGATTTTAGTTCCCTAGTTTTATTTGGTATGGTATAATTAAGTTAAATAGACATCTCTAAAAATGAAAATTTTAGTTCCCTAGTTTTATTTGGTATGGTATAATCACTAGAAAACACTTTTGACAACACTCTTGATTTTAGTTCCCTAGTTTTATTTGGTATGGTATAATTTTGTTCTGTTCGAATATCGAGGCTTATCAATTTTAGTTCCCTAGTTTTATTTGGTATGGTATAATTCATTCTATTCCCTCCTGTGCTTGACTACTATTTTAGTTCCCTAGTTTTATTTGGTATGGTATAATTTGTAACGTAAAATCTTATGTTATATTCTTATTTTAGTTCCCTAGTTTTATTTGGTATGGTATAATCAGGAATTGAAAACTTTAAAATTAACAAAAATTTTAGTTCCCTAGTTTTATTTGGTATGGTATAATTCCTTTAAATTACAAAGTTTAAAACGATAAATTTTAGTTCCCTAGTTTTATTTGGTATGGTATAATCAAAAAATGTAATACCACCATATCCAAACGATTTTAGTTCCCTAGTTTTATTTGGTATGGTATAATAGAGAACTAAATAAAAAGGCCTAAATTCCTTTAAAAATAAGGTGTTTAGGCTTTTTTATAATGTTAAAATTTTTTAAATTTTTAGATTTGTTTGGCTATTTTTAAAACAAAAAATTGTTTTTTTCTAAAAAAATGACATTTGCCCTTCAATGATGTTTTTATCTTTTTTCTTCTTTTGACCCAATAAAATTTTCATGTTTGCATACTGTTTTTCGGTTATTAGCATGCTTCTAATCGAGCCTTTAAGCGGCAAATGATATTTTAATCTTTCCTCATGCGCTTTGGCATTTTCAACGGTAGCACAAAGCCTGCCGTAAAGTGAATATTGAATCATATAGTAACCATCATCAATTAAAAATTTACGGAACCGCGTTGCTTGCGAACGCTCTTCTTTTGTTCTAACTGGCAAATCAAAAAACACCAACAATCTCATTTCACTTAAAGACATGGCCTTCTATCGCAATTAAGTTTGGAAATTTTAATTTGTTTTCTCCTTTTTCAAAAGAATCAACCAGCGATTGAACAAAGATTTCAACCGCATAAGCAAGCGTGTATTTCGAACCATGCACATCACAGTTCGCTGTCAAAAGCCTATATAATTCTGCTTTAAAATTTTTATCGAATTTTAAATCAACATTTTGATAAACGCACAAATCAACAAACGGCCTAAACACTTCCATCAAATCGTCCGCCAAGTTATAGTTGTTGAACGTGTTGGAATGTTTTAAGCCCAGAACTGCAAGCAGCCCGTGGCTGACTACGCTGCGCGCAACCGCCCCACGAATTATTGCATAGCCATAGTTGAGCGCAGAATTTGTGTTATTTTCTTGTTCTCTTGTAAAATTTTTGCCAAAAAGTATTTTGAAATATTTGTTCGCTGCCACAGCCTCTATGTTTGTGTTATCTCCCGATTTAATTTTACCGAGCAAATCTTCAAGCCCTCCGCCTTTGCCGCAAAGTTTTAGGCATTGGTTTTGATTATAAATTTTGTGAAACACTATATCTTTCCAAAGTTGTTTTTTTAGTGGAGCCGAAATCGAGGTTTGCAATCTATATACTTTTTGCGTTGCATAATGGCTGTTAAACGGCAAAACGCACGCACAAGGCATGTGCCTTTCATCACAGATATATGTCACAACATTATTTTGCGCAAGCTTTGAAAGAGTGTAGGTTGAAACACTGGTTTGCAAATTTTCAATCATCACGCTGCTTACATCTTCCAGCGGATAGCCAATTTGCTCGCCTTCTTTAACCAAAACCAACTGATTATTTTTGACTGACAGATGCGCTTGGCTTGATACGAGGATATTTATGAATGACATTGTTAAACTCCTTGCGTTTTTCTGGTTTTGCTTTGGTTATATTCCCTAAAACATCAATTTCATATTTTTCAAAAGTTAAAAGAGTTTGAATCCCAGTCCTGCTTTGTTTCCCGCCATTTAAAATTTCCACTGAAATTTTTCCTCCTGATCTGTCCGCTCCTTGATAATATACAAACATATCGTTCTCTATTGTGGTGATTTTTTCAGCCTTTTTATCGGTGGGTGTAAATTTAAAGCCCTCTTTTGACTTTATTTTTATTAAATCATTTTTATATAGGCTAAATTTAAACGAATACGACTCATCAAGCTCCGGCCAATCTTTATATGAAGTGCTTTTCCAAATTTTGTTTGGCAGTTTTTTAGCATACATATCTTTGACATACACAGGAATAAAGTAAAACTTACCTTTTTTCTCAAAGACATCTATTCTAATCATACTTTTATTGACGGCAACACCTTTTCGCACGTCAACCCAATCGCTGATTTTTTCTGGCATTTTCACAGTTTTAATTTGATTTGGTGAGTTCCCTGGTTTTGATGGTTTATAGATTGGCTCC